>NZ_JBSFET010000051.1:0-43798 GCF_053594575.1 Streptomyces sp. NPDC001880 | reverse complement strand
GGGGAAGAGAAGAAGTCACTGCGCCGGGACCGTCTGGACGGTGCCGGTGTGCCGGGCACGTTCGGCGGCGAACGCCGCCAGATGACTGCCGAGCGAGGTGGCGGGACCGGAGCGGACCGCCCCGGCGTCACCCGTGGCGACGGCGGTGACGAACGCGTCGACGAGCGCGGCGTCCCCGCCACCGTGCCCGTCCGCCGCGTTCGAACCGGAGGCGCCGAGTTCATGGACGGTGGACTCGCCGGTCCGGAAGTCCTGCACCGTGACCCGCTCGCCGTCGCCGATCAGCCAGCCGTGCGAGCCGAAGATCCGGGTCTGCCGGTGTGTCTGCTCGGTGAACGCCACCATCTGGAAGGTGGCGGTCACCCCATCCGCGAGCTGCATGGCGAGGACCTGGTGGTCGACCACGTCGTTGTCGCCGCGGTACGCGCAGACGCCGTACGGGCCCTCGCGCAGCGCCTGCACGAGACCGGCCTCGTCGGTCGCCTCGGTGACATGGGTGACCGGCCAGACCGCGCCCTTCTCGCGCAGCGTCGGCATGTAGAGCTTCAGCGCGCTGTACGGGCAGTCGGACTCGACCGCACAGTCGAGGCAGCGCCCGGCGGAACCGACCGGGGCGTTCTCGGGCCGGAAGTGCTTCAGCCCGCCGAAACTGGAGACCTGCTCGATCCGGCCGCCCATCACGTACGTGATCCAGTCCAGGTCGTGGCAGGACTTGGCGAGCAGCATCGGCGAGGAGTCCTTCTCGCTGCGCCACGGCCCGCGCACATAGCTGTGGGCGTAGTGCCACCAGCCGACCGGCTCCAGATGGTCGAGGGAGACCAGCTGACCGAGTACGCCGGAGTCCACGACCTCCTTCACCAGGTCGGTGTACGGGGTGTACCGCATGACATGGCACACCGCGAACAGGACTCCGGCCCGCTCCACGCCCGCGACGATCCGCCGGGTCTCCTCCTCGGTCGGGGCGAGGGGCTTCTCGGCGAGGATCGCGTAGCCGGCCTCGGCCAGGGCCAGCACCGGCTCCACATGGAAGCGGTCCTGGGTGGCGACGACGACGGCGTCGGCGATGCGGTTCTCGACCAGCGGCCGCCAGTCGTCGAACTCGACGGGTGCGCCGGCGGCGGCCCGCGCCGCGGGGCGCGGATCGGCGACGGCGACGAGCTCGGCGCGCTCGGGGTGCGCCTTGATCCACTCGGCGTACGTCAGACCGCGGTTGCCGGCGCCGACGAGCGCGACCCGTACGGGCCGATCGGATATCGGAAGGTGCATGGACATTCCCAAGAGCTCCCTAGAAGTGAAGGAGAGGCACGCGACGGACAAGGCGTACGGTGGGGCCGGGAGGCGCCTCCCGCGGCGATGCCTGGACGCGGAGCCGTGAACGGTTACCGGGTGCGGAGAGCTGACAGGGCCGGCTGCCGATGCATACGGCGCGTACCGGGGTCGCCTGAAAGCCGGAAGACGGACCGCGCAGTGGTCTCTGCGATCCGGAACACGGGCTGCCCGGGTCGATGACGGGAGGTCCGGAACGGCCGTTCACGGGCGCTCCGCCGTGGGCCGCCGGTTGTGCGCGAGATACGTCGTCTCGACGTGCTCGACGGCTCGCCAGATCGCACCGAGCGCGACCCGGTCGTCGCCGAGCGAGGACGGCTGGAGATCGGGGACCCGGATGCACAGCGGCTCCAGACGGTTACGGAGGCGGGGGAGCAGGACGTCGGCGGACTGGGCCAGTCCCCCACCCAGCACGACCCGTTGCGGGTCGACGGTCAGCACCATGGCCGCGAGGCCGAGGGCCACGTCGCTGGCGTAGCGGTCGACGGCGCGCACGGCGACGGCGTCGCCCCGACGGGCGGCGGCCAGCACATGGGCGGCGGCGTTCCGCGGGGGTACGTCGGACGGGACGGCGGGACAACACGCCAGGCGGGTGGCGGCGGTCGCCCAGGGGGTGACGGGGAAGCTGCCGATCTCGCCCGCCGCGCCGCCGTGTCCCCGGTGCACCCGGCCGCCGATGATCAACGCCGCGCTGAGGCCGAGACCGGCGTGGATGTAGACGGCGTCCTCGATGTCCCGTGCCGCACCGAGGCGTTGCTCGGCGAGTGCGGCCAGCCGGGTGTCGTTGTCCACCAGGACCGCCCCGGCGCAGCGTTCGTCCAGGTGCTCGGCGAGCCGTACACCGGTCCAGTCGGCGGCCGCTCCCGCGAGTACGACGTCTCCCTCCGGGCCGACGACGCCGGTGGTGCCGGCGCTGATCGTCCAGATCCGGTGGGCGTCGATTCCCGCGTCGTCCAGGCACTCGGTCATCACGTCGCCGATGACGGCAAGCCGGTCGGCGCGCCGGATGTCCGGCGGCACCGTTCGGCGGGCCGTGGTGACGACCGTGCCGCAGAGGTCGGCGAGCACGGCGAGGACGCTGTGGGCGCCGATGTCCAGCCCGAAGACGTGACCGGATTCGGCCCGGAACCGGTAACGGCGGGCCGGCCGCCCCACCGCGCCGGGCGCGGGCGGGACTTCGGCCGCCCACCCCTGGTCGGTCAGCTCGGTGGCGAGGTCCTCCGCCGAGGCGCGGGAGAGACCGGTGAGCGTGGCCAGCTCGGTCAGCGTCACCGGCGCGCCGGCACTTCTCAGCGCCCGCAGCGCGCCGAACGCGTTGAGCCGACGCAGCTGCGCCAAGTCACCGCCGGCGGGTCGGGATGCGTCCATGTACTCCTCTTGACGTCGTTTCAGCCATAGGGATTAATCAGAGAGTCCACGAAAACATTGCGATGGTCAAGCGTCAGGAGGACGCTGAGGTCGCTCGAGTCCGCGAAAAAACGCCCACTTATTGGGAAGACTCTTATAATCTGGAGGACCACGGTGCCCCGAAAACGCCCTAGACCGCTCCTCATCCTGCTGCTCGCCCTGACCGTTCTGGTCACGGGTCCTGCACCCTTGGCCGCGGCCTGGGGAGGTGGCGGCACCAGTAAATCGGCACTGGACCGGACGTGGTTCGGCCCCGAGGCCGACCTCGGAGTCCAGCAGGAAACGGTCTCCATCAGCGACGCCGTGGTGGGCACGGAGGACGGCCGGCCCACGATGTACGCGACGGTCTCCGCCGAGAACGCGATCTTCAACGTCATCGACATCCGGGACAACCGGCTGCTGCGCTCGTTCACGCTGCCTGGCGTGCAGCAGTCCTGGCGGCACGCGATCGGCCCCGACGGCACCGTCTACATCGCCGCCATCACCGGCGGCCAGACGGGAGAGCTGTGGAGCTACAGCCCGACCGACAAGGAAGTGCGCAAGCTCGGCACCGTTCCGGGCGAGAAGTCGCTGTGGTCGATGACCACGGACCCGGAGGGCAACGTCTGGATCGGCACCTTCCCCAACGGCAAGGTGTTCAGATACGACCCGCAGAGCAAGGGCTTCCACGACTACGGGCAGATGGTGCCCGGCCAGCAGTACGTGCGCTCCATCGCCTACCACGACGGATCCGTCTACGCGGGCGTGGGCTCCGTCGGTGACGTCATCCGGCTCGACACCGCCACCGGTACGAAGACGAAGATCTCCGGCCAGGTCCCGGCGCTCCTCGGAGTGGAGCCCCAGAAGGTGCCCTTCGCCTACGACATGGCGGTCGTCGACGGCTGGCTGTTCGTCAAGTTCGCCGACCCGCAGATGAAGCTGCTCTTCTACGACCTCGACGCCGGCAAGTGGAGCGACAAGTCCGTCGGCAAGAAAACGTCTTCGGACGCGGGGGTCTTCTCCTTCAACCAGCTTCAGTCGCGGGACGGGAAGGTGTACGTCACCAACAACCGCGAGCTGTACGAGATCGACACGGCGACGTTGGAGTCCCGCTCGACCGGAATCGCCTTCGGTACCTCGCTGCGCGGTGCCGCCTGGGTACCGCTCAATGATCCGGACCTCCCCGGGACCTCGCTCGTCACCCTGCAGTCGGGCGGCAAAATCACCGCATTCGACATCGCGTCACGGCGGAGCAAGGTGCTGCCCTCGGTGGTGCAGGGCGCGCCGAACCCGCTGCACAACCTGGAGGCGGCGCCGGACGGCACGCTGTTCATGAGCGGCTACCCCGGCGGCACCGGGTCCCGCTTCGACCCGCGCACCGGCCGCACCACCAGCTTCCCGATGGGCCAGGCCGAGGGCATGGCGGGCCTGGGCGACACGATGTACTTCGGCATCTACCCCGGAGGCATCATCTCCTCGGCGAAGCTGGACGCGGCGACCCCGGCCGTCTCCGAGAAGTTCCGTCTCGGCTCCGAACAGGACCGGCCGTACGTGATGAAGGCCCACGACGGCAAGCTGCTCATCGGCTCCATCCCCGACTACGGCAAGCTCGGCGGCGCGCTGACCATCTACGACCCCGACGACGAGGAGAAGAAGACCTACCCCGACATCGTCCACAACCAGAGCGTCGCCGGGCTCGCCCAGCGCGGCGGACGGATCTACGGCTCCACCACCGTCTACGGCGGTCTGGGGACCGACACCACCGAGTCCGAGGCCAAGATGTTCGTCTGGGATGTCGCCGGCGAACGCAAGGTCAAGGAGTTCACCCTCGACCTCCCCGGCCTCGACAGCCCGAAGATGATCAGCGGTCTCAGCTTCGGCCGCGACGGCCTGCTGTGGGGCGCGGCCGACGGATTCCTGTTCGCGATGGACCCGGACACCCTCCAGGTCGTCAAGCACAAGAACGTCTACCCCGAGGTGAAGAACTACGGCATGTGGCGGCCGGTCTACCTCCGCTGGGGCGCCGACGGCCTGCTGTACACCACCCTGGCCAGCAAGCTCACCGTTGTGGACCCCAAGACCATGGACCACGTGACACTCGGCAACTACGACGAGGAGGTCGCCTTCATGACCCTGGCCCGGGACGCCGAAGGCCACGAGAACATCTACTTCCTCGGCAAGACGGCGGAGTCCCGGCTGCGGATGATCCCGGTGCGCCACGGCCGGACCGGCGCCGTGGCCGTCGACAACGCCGGCTTCGAGGTGGCGCCGCTGGACGACGGCGCCGTCCCAGGGTGGCAGGGCGGTGGCACCCTGTTCACCCTCTCCCAGGAGCGGGCGTACACCGGCAGACGCAGCATGAAGATCGTCGATGCGGCCCGGAGCGGCCCCGAGGCGTCGGCGGAGCTGACCAGTGAGCCGGTGCCGGCTGCCGCGGGGGCGTACTACCGGGCCCGCGCCAAGGTATACATCGAGGACGGAAACACCGACGATTCGGTGCTGCTGCTGAGCTTCCTCGACGGGGCCGGCCAGCCGGTCGGCCGGATGGCGAGCGCACCGCTCCGCAGCGCGGACCAGCGGCGCTGGATCGACGCGCAGGCGAGTGGTACGGCTCCGCCTGGTACGGCGTCGGTCCGCGTCTCGCTGTACTCGTCCGCGTGGAACCTCATGACCGGATACGTCGACGCCGTGAGACTTCAACAGACCAGGCGCGGGTGACACCCACGCGCGGACACCGGGCCACGGCGACCGTACGCCGTGGTCCGGTGTCGTCGATGCGGTGCTCAGCCCTCGCCGTCGAACTCGCACCGCACGGCATCACCGCCAACACCCTCGCACTCGGCACGGTCCGGACCCCGATCGACGGCGCGTTCCCCTTCGACCGCGATGCGTTCGAGACGGCCTACCGGGAGCGTATTCCGCTTGGCTGCTACTCGGTGCCCGACGAGAACGTGGGCGCGCTGCTGCTCGCCTCGGACGCCGGGGCGTACATCAACGGGGCCCGGATCGTCGTGGACGGCGGCGTGCTCGCCGAACAGGTGCACCGGATGCTCTTCATCTGCCCCGCCGCGAACGCGGCGTACGACGCTCAGCTCTGCCACCCTTTGGTGACCGGGTCAGCACAGAAGGAAACTTGACGCCATGACACACACCCTGCGCACCCTCGCCCCGGCCGACGAGGCAGCCGTGCACGCGCTATGGGCGATCTGCTTCGACGCCCCGCACCTCCCGGCGCTGCACGCCCTGGACCCCGACCGCCACCGGCGGACCTTCGTGGCCGCGCGCGGTGACACGGTCGACGCCGTCGTCTGCTACGTGCCGCGGGAGCTCCGCGACGCCCGCGGCCGGGTCGAACGGGTGGGCGGTATCGGCAATGTCGCCACCCGCCCCGAGGCACGGGGCCAGGGCCTGGTTCGCCGACTGCTCACCATTGCCGCCGAGGCCATGACCGCCGAGTCCTGCGCATGGTCCCTGCTGTTCACGGCCACTCCCGGGGTCTACGAGCGCTCGGGCTGGACCGGCTTCCGCACCTCCTGGGCTGAGGGCCCGCTCACCACTGTTGGCCCACCCGAGCCCCGCTTCCGCATCCGTGCGGCCACCCCGTCCGACGCCCCGCGGCTGGCAGAACTGCACGCCGGATTCAACGCCGCACGCCCACTCACCGCGGTGCGGACGGCCAACGACTGGATCCACCGCGTGCCCGCCTGGTACGGCCCCGGCGCCGAATGGCTGATCGCCGAGGACAACGGAGGGACGGCGGTCGGCTACACCGTGACCCAGCACATCGGCGAGGCCGTCGAGGTCCGCGAGTGCGCGGTGACGGAAGCCGCACCGGCGGCCCTCGGTGAGTTGCTCGCTGCGGTGGCCCGCCGGGCCCGTGCGGCGGGCGCCGCAGTCGGCCGGGCCCACCTCCCCGAGGATCCAGCCGTCCGCGCTGCCCTGCCCCGGCTCCTCGCCCAGGATCAGGTCCGGGAGCGGACACAGACGGTGGGTATGGCCCGCCCGCTCCTTGCCCCGCCGGAGGCGATACGCGCCACGCTGCAGGCCACGGGAGCAACCCACTGGCATGGCGACTCGTTCTGAGCCAACAGTCCCAGGGCCCGATGCGTTTGCCGGCCGTCCACTCAGCAGGGCACGTCACCGCGGTACGTCACCCCTGGGGATGTACGCGCCGGACGGAGGCGTGCATGGCCACCGCGGCCGGGCCGGACACCTCTGGCCTCTGACCCAATTGCTGACCCGCCCGGCATTGATGAGGCCCTTTGATTTTCCCCAGGTCCGCTCTCACTCCCCACTTGGTTGCTGACTCAAAAGGCGTGATCATGTCGGCATGACTGGACCTGGCCCGTCCCGGCAGCAGCGCCTGCCGGATCCCGAGCTGTACCCGGACGTTGCGGCCGCTGGGAGCCTCGCTGCCGCCCTTGCCCAGTGCGCTGCCGAGAACGTGCCGGAGCAGGAGCGCTCACGGCGCCGTGCGTCGGCGATCGAAGCATCGCGGTCAGCAGCCTGAACGCCTTGCGGCGTTCGTCGAGAGGCGCGAGACCGGCAATCCTTCCCAGTTGCTCGTCGATCCGGCCTCGCGAGATCAGTACTGCGGGCGTATGCGTCGGGCGCAGCCCGGCACGGCGGATGCGTCACATCTTCAACCAGCCGGGACCATCGCCAGCGCCTCGTTCAGGTGATGCTCGGCGACCCCCTGCATGAACTCCCGGTCGGGGAAGTCCCCGTCGAGCAGGCGCAGCGGGCCGGCTGTCAGCGAGAGATGCTGGGTGAGTTTGTAGAGCGTGAGGCGGTCCTCGTCGAGGCCGTCCACCATCAACTGCTGGTACTGGCTGGCGGTATGGCGGAGGCGTAGGAAGGCGTGCTCCCACTCGATGTCGAAGTACAGGAGGTTCTCGATGTCGATCAGGACGGGATGGCCGTCTTTGTCGACCCTGACGTGGTCCAGGCCCAGCTCGCCGTGGACGACGGAGTACTCGGAGCGCGGCCGCACCGCCGCCGTCAGCTGACGCAGCCGCTCCTCCAACTGATCGCTGGCGTCGGCGATCCTGTGGTCGCGCGCGGTCGCCTCGACGAGGCAGCGCAGCGCGAAGGTGAGCGCTGCCTGCTCGCACGAGGCCGACCGTGACGTGCCGCCCGCGTCGATCAGTGCCACCTTGCCGAAGGACGGCGCCCGGTGGCCGCGCATCATTGCCAGGCTCTCGGTGAGGCGCATCATGGTCGGCTCTGCTGTGCGCGGGTCGCGGTTGCGCAGGTTCATCAGGTCCTCGCCGGGCAGGTCCTCGACGATCGCGAGGTCGGCGGGGTAGTGGGTGTGGTCATGGTCGGCCAGGTGGATCTTGAGGACCCGAAGGCCCAGCGCCTCCAGCCGCGCGTGCGCGGCCTCGAACAGGTCGAGCCCGGTGCCGGGCGAGAACGGGTCAGCGAGGTCGCCGTCGTGTTCGGTGGCCGGCCAGTAGTTCTCGGAGTCCTCCCACAGATAGGCGATTGCCGTCGTGGCGTCGTCCATAGTCAGCCGGTATACGCCCTTTGTGGTGCCGCCCGCGAGTCGCTCGACCGCTTCCAGCCGTCGCCCGCCGCCCAGCGCGGCCCGTGCCGCATTTGCCAATTGATCCCGCGTCACTTTCTTGGGTGCCACGTACAACCCGCCTTCCACCGCGATGACTGAGGCACCCTACGCGAGTCATCGTTCAGCGCCGAACGAATTGTTCCGGAGATGTCATGCGCGATTCAAGTAGTGGGCATTCCCGGACGGCATCTCATACACAGACGTCATTGCTCGTGAACAATCCCGCGCCCAGTGACCTCCAGATGCTGCCAGAGTGCCGGACAGACGCTGCTGCTGAAAGTGAACGAAGCCAGACGGAGATCACCATGACCAACCGCCCATACCCGGGCGCGCGTCGCAGACAGTGACGTGGCAGCCAAGGAACTTCCCCAGCTGTACCAGCGCCGCCGCGCAGTCGATCGCGCCGACGACGACGGCCACGGCCCGGGCAGTCCCGCGGTGGCCGGACCACGGAGATTCATCTGCCCTGCGAGCAGGGCCAGAAGCCGTTGTCGCTGCTGGCAACCGCAGGCCAGCGGGGCGACAGCCCGCAGTTCAGGGCCGTGCTGGAAGCAATCCGGATCCCGGGGCATTCCCAAGGGCGGGTAGTGGGACAGCCGTTCGTCGAGATCCATCAGGTACCGCTGTGTGAGCGATTCCACCAGCACGGTCGGGCAGCAGCGCACGTGCTGCCCGGGGATCGGTGCGTTCTTTCGCTAGTGTCCAGGGGGCGCCGCCTTCGCGGGCCTGCAAGTGCCCCAGCTCATTGATTCCGGCAGTAAGGGATGACCGTCCATGGCCGTGTGCGAGGTCTGCCACAACGACTACGAGCTGGCATTCGAGGTGCGTGCCGCGGGAGGGACGCTCCACGTCTTCGACAGCATCGAGTGCGCCGCCCAGAAGATCGCCCCGACCTGTGTGAACTGCCAGTGCCGCATCCTCGGCCACGGCATGCAAGCCGACGGACAGTTCTTCTGCTGCGCGCACTGCGCTCGTGAGAAGGGCGTGTCCCGGTCTCAGCTCGCAGATCACGCCTGATCCCTTCGGGCCGGTCGCCGGAGCAGACTGCGGGGCCCCCTTCCTCTGCGTGCGGTGCTGCTGCCCGGTCACCTGCCGGCGGCAGCACTTCGAGGAAGTCCCCGGCGGCGGGGTCGAGGGGACGGACCGGCATGACACCAGCAGGCCGCTGCACGGACGGATCCCGGAACTCGACTGCCGGTCCCCGAAGGCTCGGCCGCGTACGTACGAAACGGCGACCCTGCCGAACGCACCCACAAGCTCGTCACCGACACCGCGCTGGCCCGTGCCCGCGTCGAGGCGAGCCGGCAGGAGCCGGTGCCGGTTTCGATGACGGTGCCGTTGAAGGTGAGGCGGTCGACGAGGGCCGCGCAGAGGCGGGGCGGCATGTGCGGCTGTGCTCGTTCTGGGCTCAGCGCATGAAGATCACTGTGAGGTCAGCGGCCGAGGCGGACCTGTCGGCGTTGCTGGCTCTCTACAGCGAGCTGAACCCGGACGATACGCCATTGCCCCAGGCATCCGCAGGTGCCATCTGGGCAGCCATATCAAGGCAGCAGGGACGGACCATCCTGGTGGCTGACGCTGGCGGCACCGTGGCCGGAACAGCGGACTGCATCGCCCTGCCGAATCTCACTCGCGGTGGCCGGGCCATCCTGTTCGTGGAGAACGTCGTGGTGGCCCGCTCCTTCCAGCGGCGTAGCGTCGGCCGTCAGCTGATGGAGGCTGCCGTTCAACTGGGTGCGTCGGCCGACTGCTACAAGGTCCAGTTGCTGGCGGCGGACGACGAGTACGTCCACACCTTCTACGAAGCCTGTGGTTTCAAAGCCCTGGCAGAGGGCTTCCGCCGCTACATCCCATAGGGGTCTTGCCGCTCGGGGTGAGGTTCCCCCGCTGCCCGGGGGAACCTCACAGTGACGTCCAGATGAACGTTCTCGGCGCAGGGCTGGGAACGCTCGCTGCTTGGGCTTCGGTTCGTGCCACCCGAGGTGAGCTCCTCCCCTCGCAGGCCTCGCTGAAGCCGATGGCCGTCATCTTCGGGGCCGGCTTCCTCGTATGTGCCGTGGTGTGGAAGCTGTGGATCACGCCGCTTGCCCTGGACTCGACGAGCCTGCAGATCGCAGGCGGGGACGAGAAAGCGCAGGCTCGGCAGGTGCTCGCGGCCGCCTTCGACGATCACTTCGACATCGCGAACGTGCAGCTGCGGTCCGGGCAGAATGGCGGCTCCGACACGCTGTTGATCGCGCTGGAGACAGGGTTCGCCGAACTGAGCTGGCCGGACAAGGAGCAGCTCATGGTCAGTCTGGAAAGTTCAAGCAGGCCAGGTCCCGGCAGCTTCCCCGTGACAGGGGCGCCGTCAGTCCCCAAGAACGCCGACGACGCGCTTCGGACAGCAAAGACGTACGCGAGGGTACGGTTCCCGTGGGGGCTGGAAGGGTCTCATGTGAAGTCCTTTCCCGTCGGTGACAAGGCGGAGTTCGGCTGGATGGTCAGCTGGCGCAGCCGGGTCGACGGAGTGCTCATGCCCATGCGTCTGGATGTGCAGATCAACAGGGCAGGACGGGTCTCTCAGCTGCTCACCCGCCGCTCAGAAGAGCCGGTGACTCTGCCCCCTCGTCGAGTGGACGAGAAGCAGGCCGTCGCTGCGGCGTCCAAGTACTCACAGGGAGCCAAGACGGGTCCAGGCAACCTTCTGGCGATCCGGCGCGAAGGCGAGTGGCGAGCGCAATGGGCCGTACCTGTCCACGCCGGAGACGACGTGTACCCGGTGTACATCGACGCCGAAACAGGCAAGGTGGACGAGAGAGCCTCTCCCACCCAGGGGCTGCCCTCGGCGGCCCCTCCCAGCTGAACGACTCACGCCCCGGCGACTGTTCAGGACGGCGGGCCGGACGATCTGCGTCAAGACTCTGTGCTCAGCAACCGACAGCAGGAGACTCACTCCGAAGAAACAGAGGCCGATCGTCTCCAGAGACGATCAGCTGAGCTGCGTCCGCTCGTCGCTCCTCGGTGACGCCGTAGCGATCGCCTCCCACGTCCTGGCAGACCGGCTCGGCATCGACCTCGGCACCGAGCCCGCCCTCGACCGGCTCGATGACGCTGGCCAGCCCCCAAAGCCACAGCCGCCCAGGCCGCTCATGTCCTCTGTACGCGCGGACTGTTCCGCGCCCCGTCACCGGGCGTGGGGCGAGCGGCGCCGTCAATCATCGTCCCGGCTTGTCGCTCTTCCAGCCGGGCGGTGAGGGTCGCCAGCCCAGGTGGACAGCAGGACGGCCGCAAGACGCCCATGCCGTGGCCGGCGATTCCGTCAATGACGTCCGCCAGTGTGTGGCTCCGAAGGCGCTGCCCGCAGAGCTCCCTGAGGGTGCCTCGCGCAGCGCCCAGCCCGTCGTTGCCCCTGTCAGCCGACGAGAGGTAGTGGATGCGCGTCTATGGGCCCCCGCTACCACCGTCGGATTCCCTCCGGGGCGGTGGCACCGGGGCCCGCGCCCTCTGGGTGGGGCGGGCCCCGGTGTGAGAGCAGCAGCCCACATCGTCAGGCGTGGGGTCTGGAGTGTTGGTTGTCCTGCCTCGGCACAGCTGCGACGGGCCGGTGCCCGGGCGGCATGACGCGCTCCAATTGTTGTCCCAGTTCCATGGCCACGCCGCGTACCTGGGCAGGAACATCGCCTTGCTCGGCGACAAGAGTGTTGTAGATGGGGGTCTCCGAGAACACGGGCGGTTTCTGCTTTCTATCGACGGGTAATGGTGCCCTGCTGTCATGGCCTGGCAGGACGGAAACACTACCGCCGAGGCTTGTCTGGGCTGGTGGCAGGCTACCCGCGTCCCATCCTTCGGATCGTCATGACGGACGCTCTCCCTGCGGGACACCGGCCCGAGCCGACGGGGCGCGGTCTGTCAGGACTGCGACACGAACCGTTCGAGCATACGGTCCCGCTGCTGCCCGCCAAGGCCCCACACCCGACAGCTGCCCCATCCCAAGGCCGACCGCCGATCGCAAGGCCAGAACGGTCATGCCGTCGCACCGGTCCGTGTGTGCATGAGAGGTCGTTGCACTGGCCGAATACGCCGCATCGCCTGGGCTCAAGCCGCGGATGCCGGTTCATCAGGACCCGCCCGGTCCGGAGGAGTCCGCCCATGGCATCCGGACCGGGCGGACCGTTCATCGCTTACGAGCGACGAACCCCCACTGATCGACTGGCTCAGCGCTCTCTTCGACCGGGTGCGGACGCCACAGGGAGATGGACCCGAACCCGGGGGCAGCCAGTTCCATCCCATCCGCGCTCGCGAGGATCTCCTCAGGCTGGCGCACCAGATAGGGCGGGGTGTCCCCTGAGGCGTACGCCTCCTGTGCGGCCAGTGTCTGTGGGGTGGCGATCGTGTCGCAGAGGACCAGATAGCTGCCTGCTGCGGTGCCGGCCATGTATCGGCGCATGAGGTCGATGCCGGCCTGGGGAGCGACGTGTCCCAGTGTGGACAGCACCATGACGGCTACAGGCTGTGTCATGTCCAGGGTTTTTCCGGCTTCCTGGAGTACTTGTTCGGCATCGAGCATGTCGGCGTGCACGTAGTCCGTCATGCCGTCCGGTGCACTCGTGAGGAGGGCGCGGGCGTGGGCCAGTACCAGGGGGTCGTTGTCGACGTAGACGATGCGCGCGTTCGGCTGGATGGTCTGTGCGACCTCGTGGGTGCTGTTCTGGACGGGGAGCCCGGTCCCGATGTCGAGGAACTGGGTGATTCCTGCTTCGCCTGCCAGGTACTGGACCGCGCGAGCCTGGAAGGCGCGTGAGGCCAGGGCGAGGTCCCGTGTCTGGGGGTAACTTGCGATGACCTGGTCTCCCAGTTGCTGGTCAACGGGGTAGTGGTCCTTGCCCCCGATCCAGTAGTTCCAGACTCTGGCCGAGTGGGGTACGCCGTTTTGGAACTCGGCATCACTGGGGCTGTTTTTCACGTGCATGCTCACTTCTTGTCGCGGGTCCGGCGGTGGGCCTGGGTCAGCTTGCTGACCGGAGGGTCTCGAGACTTGCGCTCTGGCCCATGCTGAGCACGCGCTCGACTTGCAGGCCGGCGGCTGCAATGGCCGCATTTCACTTGCGCGCGATGAACCCCCCACTGGTCGACAAGCTCAGTATTATCTTCACTCACACTCGGAAGCCACAGGGAGATGGACCCGAACCCGGGGGCGAACAGTTCCATCCCGTCTGCGCTCGCGAGGAGTTCCTCGGGCCGGCATACCCGCGGCTGGAAACGCCCGCCGGATCAGCCAGGAGCCCGACCAGGCGACTTCCCGGACCTGTTCACCCGGCTCGTCGCCTGCCTGCCCCGGACATACTGCTGACCACCGGACAGATCGCCGACGCCCTGGACCTCTCCCCCGCCACAGTCTCCTCCTACTACTACGTCCCCGCCTACGGCACCCATAGCGCCGACCCGTTCCCGCCCGCCGGCGAGCGCGGGCTGCGGGCCTGGCCGGCCGTGCGGGCCTGGTGCTGCGCCCCCGGCACTCCGCCCGCAGCCACGGACATTGGCGCCGCGGCCGCCGAGCCGGTCCCCACGAACGCCGACGCCGGCTCGTCGGCCGCCTCGGTATCAGCGAGACCACCGCGCTCGCCGTGCTGCGCCAGACCCGGCGCAGCCGCTTGCGCCGCACGGTAATGGTGGAGGTGGTGGGGTCGAGGAGCGTTGTTCGGCCAGGGAGTCGGGGCTGTCGAGAAGAAGGTTCAGCGACACCGACAGTTCGGTGGGGTGGTGCTGTGTGTGGACGTCACGGCTGGCCCAGTAGTAGATGACCTTGCCGGGCGGGAGCGTGGTGTGTTCGAGGAAGAGCCGTGCGACCGCTCACCGTCGCCGCCGGACTCCCCCGCGCCCCCGAAGGCGGGTTCGGCTCACGGTCCGCGCCAGACGTTGGCGAAGGCCGCATTCTCGATGGTCCGTCTCTGGCGTACGGCCTCCAGCTCCATCACCGCGTCGTGGACGGCGGCCACCACGGTCGTCACCGCCTCGTCATCGAGGCCGGTCTCATCGTCGGATCGTTCGTCCTCGATGCCCACGACCGAGGCGAGGGCGGCCAGGACGGGTTCCTTCTCATTCCAGCGGTCGGCTGCACGACGGCGCGCGGGCGTATCGACCGGTTCCACGCGTTCCGAGCCGAAGGACAACCGCCTGCTTCGCTGCGGCTTCAGCTCACCGTTCTGCTCCAGGGCGGCCTGGTACGTGGCCGAGAGGTCTCGGCCCCGGCGCCACAGCCAGTCCTCGATCCGCTCGTAGGGTGCTTGCCGGGTGAGCCCTGCCGCAGCCTCGCGCATGAACCGATCGTCCAGCGTCGGCGGTCCGCCCGGCACGATGCGGTCTCCGTCCACGGCGACCACGCCCGCACCGATGAGATCGATCAGCTCGGCTCCCGCGAGTGCGAGGGACAGATCGCCCTGTCCCACGGGATGCTTCAGGTCCATGGCGATGATGAACAGGTCTTTCGCCGTGGTCATGAACGGCTCCCCTCGAAGACATCGACACAGGTGCGTCCCACCGACCGGGGCCTGCGTCCGAGACCGCTCCTGCGGTGGGTGGCCGTCACGACCAGTATCGCCCGACCGAGAGGCCGAAGCCCTTTCGCAAGGCGGCGGGAGTTTCTGCCGACGAGGTCGGAAGGGCGGGTCCTCACTGTGCTGGATCCCCGAGCCGCTTTGTCCGCCTGTCCGCCGAGCGGCTACGGGTGCGGGTGCTCTGACAGGACGGTGCTCTTGGTTGTCCTCATGGTCACTTCGCACGTCCCCCGGGGACAGCCACGCCCCGGGCGCTTCCTGGACGATGACCGGTTTCGCTCCCCTGATCGGACAGTCCTGCATGGCCCTCGCCCATCGCCGATGCCTCCGCACCCGCGAGGACGGGGTCCGGGTGCGGCGGGCCGCCGACAGGGACGGCAGGAGCAGCGGGACGGAGCTGCGGTGGACGGAGGCCAACGGGCTGCCGGCCGTGCTCGTCTCCGCCGCCGGGAACGCCGTGGCCCTGCTGTCCGTGGATGTGTCCGTGGAAGGGATCGACCGGATCTTGTGGGTCATGAATCGCGGGCCCAGTCACGGAGGTTGTCGTGGGCGGCGTGCTGGTCGGCGTAGGCGACGGTGTCGGGGTCGGGGCGGTGTCGGCCAGGTGGCCGAGGCGTGCAGTCCACAATTCCCTGCAGCTCCCGAACCTGCCCGGCGGTCTGCGGGTCCTTCGGGACGCGCAGACCGCCGACGAGCCGTAGAAGTCCCGGTACTGGGCGCGCGCACGGTATCGAGTCGACCTTCAGCACGGTAAAGCTGCGGACCAAGGTCACCCGCGGCGCCGGCACCAGCGGGCGCGGCCCGAACACCGTCGCAGCGTAATCAAGTTTGACCAGCCGACATGGGGTGTCGTATCTTGCCGCCATCTAGTCAAGTTTGACTACCGAATGAGGGAGGGTGTTTTGTCTGACCACGATCTGGCGATCGTCGTCGAAGGCCTGCGAAAGAGATACGGGGACAAGCAGGCCCTCGACGGCCTCGATCTCACAGTCCGGGCCGGGACCGTCCAGGGGATTCTCGGCCCGAACGGCGCCGGCAAGACCACGGCCGTACGCATCATGTGCACGCTGCTGCGCCCCGAGGAGGGATGTGTCGAGGTGGCGGGGGTCGACGTGCGGACCCGGGCCGATGAGGTGCGCTCGCGGATCGGGCTGCTCGGCCAGAACGCCGCCGTCGACGAAGAGCTCAGCGGCCGCCAGAACCTGGAAATGTTCGGCCGCCTCTACCATCTCGGCGCGCGCCGCGCCGGTGCGCGGGCCGACGAGCTCCTGGCCCGGTTCGGGCTCGCGGACACCGGCAACAAGGCGATCAAGCAGTACAGCGGCGGCATGCGGCGGCGGCTCGACCTGGCGGCGTCTCTCATTCCCCGGCCGCAGGTGCTCTTCCTGGACGAGCCCACGACCGGGCTCGACCCCCGCGGCCGCACGGAGGTGTGGAACGCGGTGCGCTCACTGGTGGGCAGCGGCACGACCGTCCTGCTGACCACGCAGTACCTGGAGGAGGCCGACCAGCTGGCCGACCGGATCGCGGTGATCAACCACGGAAAGGCCATCGCGGAGGGCACGCCGGACGAGCTGAAGTCCAGGGCCGGTGGCGACCGCATCGACGTGGTCCTGCACGACACGGACCAGTTGGCACGCGCGGCCTCTCTCCTGCCCGGTGACGTGGTGGTGGACGAGGACCGGCGGATGGTCAGTGCCTCGGTCACCGACCGGATGGCCGCACTGACCGGGACCGTGCGGGCGCTGGAGGCGGCCGGCATCGAGGCGGAGGACATCGCGGTACGTCGGCCGACACTCGACGAAGTCTTCATGCACCTGACGAAGGAGGACGCCGCATGAGTGCGACCCACGGTGTGAGCACGGCGCACGGCACGGGTTCGAAGCTGAGCTGGGCGGCCGCCGACTCCTGGACGATGACCAGGCGCGAGCTGGCCCACTGGGCGCGCCGGCCCGTGCAGGTGGTCGTCGGGCTGGTCTTCCCGGTGATGATGCTGCTGATGTTCAGCTACCTGATCGGCGGCGGACAGGGCGTCGACGGGGACTTCAAGGCCTACCTGGTGCCCGGCATGCTCACCATGACCATGGCCTTCGGCCTCGAGGCGACGATGCTCTCGGTCACCCAGGACCTCGGCAAGGGGGTCATCGACCGGTTCCGCTCGATGCCCATGAATTCCGGCGCGGTCCTGGTCGGACGGAGCATCGCCGACATGCTGCAGTCGGTCGTCGGCCTGACCGTGATGCTCGCGGTCGGATACGCGATCGGCTGGCGCGGGCACGAGGGATTCGCATCCTCCCTGGGCGCGGTGGGACTGCTGTTGCTGCTGCGATTCGCGATGCTGTGGATCGGCATCCACCTGGCGATGGTCGCGGGCACACCGGAACTGGTGCAGGCGGTGCAGATCCTGGTCTGGCCGGTCAGCTTCCTCTCCAACGCCATCGCCTCGCCCGAATCGATGCCGTCGTGGCTGGGCGCGATCGTGGAGTGGAACCCGATGTCGGCGACGGCCACCGCGGTACGCGGTCTGTTCGGCAACCCGGGCGCGGGTGGCGACTCCTGGGCCGCGACCCACGCGGAACTCCTCGCGGTGGCCTGGCCGGTGGCCCTGATCGCGGTGTTCTTCCCGCTGGCAGTGAAGCGGTTCCGGGACCTGAGCCGCTGACGAACCCGGCCCATAACAGTCTTGGAGAACGACGAGCATGGCTCAGAACACGCCCACCCCGCAGCCGCGGCCACAGCCGTCCGCGCCGCACGCTGCCGACAGCCACGAAGTGATCCGCGTGCACGGCGCGCGGGAGAACAACCTCAAGGACGTCAGCATCGAGATCCCCAAGCGCCGGCACCAGGAGTGGATCGGCGCCGCGTGGACGGCTGGTACGGCCGCGTCTTCAGCGGCTGCGCCTTCTTCGACCCGGACAAGCCGATCCGCGCGTACACCGAGCGGGAGCTGGACGACCTCCTGCACAAGGAGCCGACCAAGATCAAGGCCGACGGCATCAACCTGACGTACGAGGGCCTGATCCCGAAGATCCGGAAGTCGATGCTGTCCAAGGACGTCGACGCACTGCAGCCGCACGTCCGCGCGTTCGTGGAGCGGGCGATGACGTTCACCGTCTGTCCCGGGTGCGACGGTACCCGGCTCAGCGTCGAAGCCCGTTCCTCGAAGATCAAGCAGGTCAGCATCGCCGACGCCTGCAGCTCGAACGCCCGTCGTACCGGTACCAGCGGCTCGTCACCGACCAGAACTACGAGCAGCAGTGGATCCTGCCGGACGGCCGGGAGGTCCACGTCGACGGGGGCCCGCGAGACGGCTGGATCACGGAGGCGAAGTGGACCGACGGTGACAACCTTCCCGAATGGAAGAAGTCCCCGTACAACCCCGATTTCAAGTATTACGACGAGAGCCGGCTCGACAAGCTGATCGCCCTCGACGAGGATCTCGGAGGCAAGGGGGTCCGCTATATGGGTGCCGCGCATGTGAACGAAGTGCTGTCCAAGGCCTTCCCCGAGGCCTATGCCAGCGGGCAGCCGAGGGCGTATCGCGTGCCCGGCAACGGCATGAGTGGAATGAGTTCATGGCTGCAGTGATCGCAATGCTGGAAGAGCTCAGGTGCCTCGTTCCGCTGACCGCCGAGGGTGCGGCGGCGCGGTTCTTGGCTCAGGAGTGGACACCCGGGGGCAAGCTCCGTGACGGTGTGGAGACGTCGTGGGACAAGGACGGCGGCGGGGGCTGGATCCAGACGTTCCGCAGTGGGGCGGTCCGCGTCTCGTTCGCCGTCTGGATCCGCGACGTCGACGAGTCGGGCTACTTCGACGACGTGGATGCCGTCTACGAGCAGGGGGAGCAGGCGCTGGCCGACTTCCTCCCCGAGATCGAGGAGTCCCCGCTCGCCGGCCACCTCGTCGAGGCCGAGCAGACGGCGGCGGACAGGGACGAGTTCATCAGGGTGAAGAAGTGGACCCTCGACGGCCGGATCCTGACCGCCGGTGTGATCCAGCAGGACGCCGATCTTCCGGTGATGGTCGTGGTGGCGTTGGAGGAGCCCGGCACCGCCTGATCCACCCCGCGCACGCCAGGAAGCCCGCGCCCCACCGGGGTCGCGGGCGCGCGGCCGCGACCCCGGTGGCTGGACGAGAGAGTGCAGCGCTTGATGTTCGCGCGGTTTCGACCGGCGTTTATTCGCTTGACCTGGTCCGTACGGTGTTCGAGTGAAGGACATTCTGATCAACAAACTCCGCACCGCGTATGACGCCCAGCTCCGTGGTGTCACTCCGCCTGGCGGCAGCGCCCGCATCGAGAAGGACGGCCCACTGACCCGTGTCGTCGGTTGGCACCGTGGCTTCGTCACGGGCCCGCGTGACCTCGGTGTGTGCGGGGCAGAACTCGACACGCTCATAGCGCGGCAGCGTGACTTCTACGCTGCCCGTGGTGAGGCGGTCGAGTGGAAGACTCGCGCCCATGACCTCCCCGCCGACCTCACCGACCGACTCACGGCGGCCGGCTTCGTCGCCGAGGACAGCGAGACCGTGCTCATCGGGCAGTCCGCAGACCTTGCCGCCGACCCCGTCCTGCCCGACGGCGTGGCCCTCCGCCGTGTCACCGCCAGATCAGACCTCCACCGCATCGCCGCTATGGAGAGCATCGTCTGGGGTGAGGACTGGAGTTGGCTCGCCGACGACCTGACCGCCCGGATTGAGAACGCCCCAGAGGACACCATCGTCCTCATTGCCGAGGCACGCACCGAAGTCGTCTGCGCCGCCTGGCTGGTGTTCAAGGACGGCGTCGACTTCGGCGGCTTCTGGGGCGGCTCAACGCTCAAGGAATGGCGCGGGCAGGGCATCTACCGAGCCATGGTCGCCCACCGAGCCCAACTCGCTGCTGCCCGCAATGTCCCCTACGTCTACGCCGACGCCTCAGCCGACAGCGCCCCGATCCTCACCCGCCTCGGCCTGCACGCGGTCACCACTACGACACCGTATGTCTGGTCGCCCTGAGCATGACTCTGTCGGGGATCTCGGAGTTTCCCGGTGCGCCGGCGTGATCAGCGAGCATGCTCGGGGCTGTTTCGCAGACCGATGCAGTTGCCGAGGTGTCAGTTGTCGCTCCGTCCCCGTTCCGGTGAGCAAGTCCCGTCTCTGACCGCGCAGATCGCGCGGGCGAGAACCCAGGGGGTACGACGGCGAGGTGGGTGAGAGACCGGCTGGACGGGCTGTGGTGCGACGAGGACTTCGCGGGCTGGTACCCGCGCGACGGGCGCCCGGGCATCTCGCCCGCCCAGCTGGCCACCGTCTGTTGCTGCAGCTTCTGCTCGGTCCGTCGGACCGAGCAGACTCGGTCCGCCCTCGGTGCACCAGCTCCCGCGAGAGTGCCCGGAACGCCGAACGTGGCGTGCGTCACCAGCCAGCCTCGCGGCGGGTGGTGGCATCGACGAGGGCGAGACGCAGCTGGGTGGGCGGTGGGTCCGGGGTGACGACCTCGGCACCGTGGAAGAATGCCACCGAGATGGACCCCTCGGTCTCCGGAGCCGTAGGCATGGTGATCTCCACCCCGCGTGACCTCAACCGCTTCTTCGCGGGCTTGGTCGGCGGCGAGGTGGTGCCCGCAGCGCAGCTGAAGGAGATGCAGAAGACCGTCGAAATCACCGGACGAGGAGCCCAACACCGTCTTCGGTCTCGGCCTCGACAAGATCACTCTGTCCTGCGGCACCTTGTGGGGCCACGGCGGCGACATCCACGGCTACGAGACTCGCGGTGGCGTGACCAGCGACGGCCGTGAGGTCACGGTGGCCGTCAATGCCCTGCCCGGCGCGATCATCTCCAAGCAGGACTCGACGGAGGCAATGACCAAGGACGCCATACAGAAGATCGAGAAGGTCACCAACCTGGTCGACACGGCCATCTGCGGGTGACGAGACCGATACAGCACGGCCAGAGACTCCCGGATCAGGGCGGATCAGGGCGGGGCCTCGTGGCGGAGAGCGCCCCGGCCACCAGACCGGCACTCGGCCACGCGGCCACCCCGCACCCTTTGTCTCCCCACCGTGTACGCCATGGTCGGCGTCGCGTACCAGGCCGGGCCCTCGGGGCGCTCACCCTTCGGCGCGAAAGGGCTGGGGAGTCGGCTGAGCCGCCCTCCGTAGGGTGGGAGCCGACCATGTCATCCCATCCGAGGAGCTGCCCGCCATGCCGCAGATCACCGTCGACTACTCCGACCCGCTCGACGCGGCCTTCGACCGCCCGGCCTTCGCGCTCGCCCTGCACCAGATCGTCGTCGACACCGTCGACGCACGCCTGGAGGCTTGCAAGACCCGCTTTCGCCCGGTCGAGGACTTCACCATCGGGACCGAGACCGAGGGCCACGCCGTCCTGCACGTCGAGATCGGCCTGCTCCACGGCCGCACCGACGCGACCAAGGCCCGCCTCGCGGCCGCCGTGCTCGCCCTGGTCGCCACCCAGGTCAGGCCAGTCGATGGCGTCACCCTGCACGCCTCCGTCGAGATCCCCGACCTGGACGCGTCCTACCGAAAGAGCTGACACACCCGCTTCCCGACCACAACGAACGCGCTATCCGCCGACTTCCCTGCCAGGACCCGGCCGCCGCCACGGTGAGGATCACGCAGTGCCATTCTGCACGGCTCGCGCGCTGACTGGCCTGCAGTACCTCAGTCAGGCGCCCTGGACCTGCCGGCCTGGATGCCGATGCTTGCCCTGACCGGCGCTGCCCGGCTCCGGGAGCCCTGCCGTCTGCGACTCCGGTTGCTCTCCGCCATCCGCTCAGCTGGTCACCACCGCCTGCCGTCGGCACCTCAGGTGAGCTGTACCGAGATTTGTGGAGTCCCTGATGCCAGGGTCCTGGCGACGGAGAGCCACCAGCACCATGGCAGCACCCCGTAAATACCCGTACCGAATGGTGACGGACCTATGTCGGGTACGTGCCGGTGGCCGCGTTGAAGGCGAGCAGTTGGGCCGACGTGGCCACGTACACCAAGCGGTCGTGGACGATGGGATGGTTGCCGTCCGCGGTGAGCCCCACCCGTTTACTGGGGCTGACGCTCCACACTTCGGAGCCGTCCTTGGCGTCCAGTGCCAGGACGGTGGGGGAGAATTCTTCGCGGTCGGCGACGTAGACCCGTCCGTCGGCGACGGCCGGGATGGTCCCCTTCCGGTCGCCGGCGGCCCACTTCCGCTTGCCGTCGGCCGCGTTCAGCGCGTACACCAGCCGGTCGCCCCCGCCGACGTAGACCGTGTCGTCGGCCACCACGGCCGGTGATGGGCTCTCCATCCCATCGTCCTGGACCGGGGAGGTCCACCTCGCCCTGCCGTCGTCCATGCCGAGGGCCATGGCGTTGTCCTGGTCGACGAGGTACAGGAGCCCCTTGGACGCGTCCACCGCGGGTGGTCCGGGCAGGAAGCCATCCGCGGGACGTGTCCACCGCTGGTCGCCGTCGTCCAGGCGGAGCGCATACAGCTTGTCGTCCCAGCTGCTCAGGTAGGCGGTGTCGCCGGTCACCGTCAGCGTGTGGTCCCGCCACTCCCTCTCGGACTTCCACCTCTTGGCACCGGTGGCGGCGTCCAGGCAGTACAGGACCCCGTCGGTGACAAGACACACTGCCTCGCCGTGCGCCCGGACCGTCGTGCTGCGGTCCTTGCCCGACCTGAAGTTCCACTTGGGCCGCGCGCCGCCGTCGAAGGCGTGCACCGTCCCATCGGCGCACCCCACGAACACCTGGGAGCCGGACGCCGCCAGGGAACCGGCCTGCTCAAGGGACCCGGACCACAACCTCTTGCCGCTGGACGGCTCCACGGCGTGGAGTCCGTCGAAGTCGATGGCATAGAGCACTTCTTCGGCCACTACGGGGGTGGTGGAGATGGTGGAGTTGAGCGCGATCGCCCATCCCCGGTCGGCGACTGGGGTACGGGACCTGGTGGGGGAAGCCCTGGGCCCGGTCCCCCCGCTTCCCCGCTCGTGGCCGGAACGCAGCAGCGCTGCGACGCTCGTGGCTACGGCGGCCACCGCTCCGGCTCCGAGCCCTAGCTGCAGGGCCCGGCGGCGGGTGGGTGATTGAAGCGTCCCCTGGCCGGGGGTATCCGGCCGCCTACTGGATAGGGGCGGGGGCGCCGTCTGGGTGGGCAGGGCGTGTGGGCTGCGGGCCACAGGCCGCTCGTCGGGGCCTGCTCCGCGGGGCGGCTGGGGTGGGTCCACAACGGTGGGTGTGGCGTTGGATGCGGGTATCTCGGTGGGGGCGGGGACTGTGGTGTGGAGGAGGGTGCGGAGGGTGTCGTGGACTTCGGCGGCGGTGGCGGGGCGGTCGGCGGGATCTTTGGCGAGGAGTTGCAGGACGAGGGTGTCGACAGTGGTGGGGATGTCGGAGCGGTGGTGGCTGGGTGGCGTGGGCGGGGTGGTGAGGTGAGCGGTCATCATGGCGACGGGCCCCGTGGGCTGGAAGGGCGTGTGACCGGTGAGGAGTTCATGCAGGACGCAGCCCAACGCGTAGAGGTCGGACCGGGCATCACCAGGGTGTTCGTTGAATCGTTCTGGCGGCATGTAGGCGAGGGTGCCCATGACCTGGCTGGATTGGGTGGTGGCGGCCATGAAGCGGGCGATGCCGAAGTCGAGGACTTTGATCTCATTGTCGGTGGTGAGCATGAGGTTGCCCGGTTTGAGGTCCCGGTGGACAACATCGGCGGCGTGGGCGGCGGCCAGGGCTGCGGCGGTTTGGGCGGCCCAGTCCACCGCTCGGTGGATGGGTGGTGGACCGTCTCGTCGCAGGAGTGCGGCGAGGTCGTTTCCGGTGATGTACTCCATCACGAGATAGAGGGTTCCGTCGGCAGGGTCTTCGCCCATGTCGAAGACAGTGACCACGCCGTGGTGGTTGAGCCGGCCGGCGGTGCGTGCTTCGCGGAAGAAGAGTTCTGCGCCGCCACCTTCGCCTTGCTGGTGGGAGAGGAGCTTGACTGCGACGCGGCGTCCGATGACACGGTCGCGGCCTTCCCAGACCTCACCCATGCCGCCCCGGCCCACGAGTAACACCAGTTCGTATCGGCCCGCAAGTACCCGATCAGCCACACTTCCCCCGTCACCTGTTCGTCGCACGCCAGAACCCCTTGATCCCACCATTGAACCGCAACCGGCTCACCGTGCTCGTACGGGCGGGACTGCGTAACGATCGGTGTAACTCCTGATCAAGGAAGACGCATCGATGACCAGCGACAACGTGGCCAGGGACGGGTCTGCCCAGACCGCTGAGCCTCAGCCGACGACGGGGTGAACGCATTGGCCGCACAGGCTCGGGGCGGGCGGGGCGTTGCTGGCGCAGTGTGTGAAGTTGCGGGTGATCGAGCCGGGCACCATGGCCGGGTTGCTGTCCGGGCGGTACCGGCAGACGGTTGCCCGGATCAACCGCGAGGACCGGGCCGCAGCCGACGAGGGCGCCCGCATGTCCCTGATCGGCGCGCTGTGCGGCTGACACCCGCTGCGAAGCCGGGTCCGGCCGCTTCGGGCACCTGACCGCCGCCGCATTGCGCACCGAGGCCACCGGAGGGTGTGCTCGGTGAGCTGCCGAGGAGTGCCATTGGCCACGCCGTGCGCGATCGGCGAGACCCCGGCTGAGCGAAGATCGTCCGGTTCGAAACTGTGCGGGCCACCAGTGCCGCGTGCACAGATCAACTCCAGTAAGCTGACCGCGTTTTAGGAAGTGGCAAGGCCGCGAGTCGACTGCGTGCGATGGCGGGAAGCACCTGATGTAGCCGACGTTCGCAGTCCTCAACGGAGCTCTGATCGACCTGATCATTTGCGTTCAGCAGGCTCCGCCCAGCGATCGTTTCGGGGGCTGGAGTCGCGCGAGGGGCTGGCCGGGCGACCGTCGCCGCCTGTGGGGATCGCGGCGCTGGGGCCTTGGCCGGCTCGGGCGATTCACCAGGCCTCGCCGCGGCCTGGCAGTCGTTCGTCTGCGGTGGCACTTCTTCGCCGCACGAACGGTCCACGCACGTCACTTGCCACGTTGTTTCACCTGTCCGCCAGTTCTCCGGAGACCGCATTCGCCCCGTTGTGGGGAGTGAACCGCTGCGCTGTTCTTCGAAGGCTCGATCGACCCCTAGGACCACCCTCCGTGACCTTGTCCTCAAAAATCGCCGTTGCCCTTGGCGTCTTGTCTCTCCTCCTAGCAGTCTGGGCGCTGCTCCTGGCACGCTCGCGCCGCAAGCACGTACGACTGGGCAGAGAGTTGTCCGCTGAGGCGCAGGCCGCCAATTCCCGTGCTCAGGCTGCCGAGGGCCGTGCCCGAACCGAGGTGCAGAACCGGCAGGCCGCAGAGTCCCGGACGCAGGAACTCCATACCCGCGGGGCGGAGATTCTCGACGAAGTGCGTCACCTCGTCTCCGATCGGCTTCCCGCTCTGGCACTGCACCTGATCAGCTCTCATCACCCTGTCCCCGGAATCCTGCACAAGAACCTCGCAGGGTCCGAGGCTGCCCAGCTCCTCGACGCCGTGCCCGAAGCGGTCTCTGGCATCGTCCTCAAGGAAAGGCGCCGCATCGACGCCGCTGCTCGGGCTGCTCTGCGTGGCGCGACTCAGGAGTCCCAGGCCCTCTCCTACCGGTTGCAGACGAATATCGTGGGTCTGCAGCACGAGTTCAGCGCGCCGCCCCGTCTGACGCAAAGTCTGCTTGAGTCCGACCACATCAATGAGCAGAACCTGCGCCTCACGCAGAGATCCGCCATCGTGTGCGGCGGCTGGCCGGGTCACGTCCGTAAGGACACCTACGTGAGCGAGGTCGTCAGTGGCGCCTCCTCACGACTGCGCGGCTTCGAGCGCATCAACATCGTTTCTCGGCTGGGCCTTTCCAACATCGGCGTGGTCGGGCGTGCGGCCGAGCCCGTTGCTGTGGTCTGCGCCGAGCTGATGGCCAACGCGCTGGAGCACTCCCGTGACGACCTCATGGTGGACGTCGGCTTGATCCAGACCGGCAACGGCAGTGTGTGCATCACGATCGACGACGCCGGCAAGGGCATGACCTCAGAAGCGCTCGCCCGCGGCCGAAGTCTGATATCGGGTAACCAGCAGGAGGTACTGCTCCTCGAACTCGGCGATCCGCCGTCCATGGGCTTCGCCGCCATCGGCCGACTCGTCGCCGACTACGGCCTCCATGTCTCCATCGACACTTCCTCTCCCTATGGCGGGGTGCGCGCTGTGGTGTCCGTTCCCGAGAACTTGTTGACCTCGATCGACGAAAACGCCACACCTCCGTCGGTCATGGCTCCCCAACCTGCCGTGGCGCCACAGGCCCACAAGCGGCCCGCCGCTGCCGACTCGCCCGCACACTCGCCCGAGCCGACCGGCGCGGCGGCGCTGCCGCAGCGCCGTCGCCGTTTCTCGGCGACAGCCACCAATGACGCGGCCTCCGCCGCAGCGCCCCGCCCCTTGAACCCGGAAGACACCGGTGCCATGTGGAGCGATTTCCAAAGTGGCCTCACCGGCGACCGGTCCGTCACCGATTCGGAGTCAACACTGTGACCATGCCTGAAACCCACGCAGAGACCGGTCCGTCCGCCTGGGTCCTGAAGCCCATCACCGAAATCCGTGGTGTCCGGCACGCCCTGACCATGACTCTCGACGGGATGGTCCAGGCCATCTCCGAGGGTCTCACCAAGGACGAGGCAGACGGCATCGGTGCGATGACTGCCGCGCTGCACTCCGCCTCCCGCGCCGCCACCAACGCCGTTCTGGGAGCCCCTCGGAGCACTCCGCTCAAGACCGTCACCTCACACAACGACCGGGGCATCTACATGGTCATGCCGGTCGGCGAAGGAACCAACACCCTGATCGCGGCAGCGGGCGATGAGGACATGCCCATGGGGGTGGTCGCAGCCACCATGGCCCGCCAGGCAATGAAACTCGGGGAACAGATAATGTCCGTTCCCGCCCGCGCCAGCGACGGGGCGTCATGAGTCGCGGCCAGGAACAGCGACGGCTGCTGCCGGCCTACCTCGCGACCGGGACCAACCCCGGCGCCGGCCTCTCGGGCACCCTCGATTCGCTGGCCGCTCTGCGTGCCAGTGGTCTGCCCCTCGCGAGGTACCACACAGCGGTGCACCAGCGCGTGATCGAGCTCCTTACCGACGGGTCTCTCAGCGTCGTCGAACTGGCCGGCTATCTCGGCCTCCCGGTCAGCGTGACCCTGGTTCTCGCCGAACAACTTGTCAATGACGGTCAGTTAAAGGCCACCGTCCCGATTCCGGACGCCCTCCGCGCGTCGAACGATGGCCGGCCGTCGAAAGAAGTCCTGGAAGAGGTTCTGAGTGGACTCCACGCTCTCCTTGCCGCCTAGCACGCCTCCCGTCTACCTGCCCGAGGGAGAACACCGAAGGATCAAGATCCTCGTTGCCGGCCCGCTCGGTATCGGCAAGACGACCGTGGTCAAGTCGCTGTCGCAGATTCCGACACTGCACACCGACGAAGTCATGACGAACGCGGCCGTCGCCACCGATGACCTCAGCCACGATGTCCTGCGTGACAAAACCACCACCACGGTCGCCATCGACTTCGGCCGTCTGACGCTGCCGGGCGACAAGATCGTTCTGTACCTGTACGGAACTCCGGGGCAGCGCCGCTTCCTTCCGCTGTGGGAAGGCATCGCGTTCGGAGCACTCGGTGCCCTCGTCCTGGTCGACACCCGGCGGCTCAAGGACTCCTGGGAAGTGATGGAACTCATCGAGGAGCGCGGTTTGCCGTACGCCGTCGCTGTGAATGTCTTCCCTGACTCACCCAAGTACGACTTGGCGCTCATCCGTTCGAAGCTCGACCTGGCCCCGGAGACACCACTGGTCACCTGTGACGCACGAGAGAAGAACAGCGGCCTGCACGCCCTCGCCCAACTGACCGCCCATTCCATATCCGTTGCCGGAGTCAAAGCCTCGTGACGCTCACACCAGCCGAATCCCCCGTGTCCCTGCACGGGGCCGAACACGCCGCGAACCCGCAGCGCAGCTATGAACTTCTGCGCAGGCAGGGAGCGGTCGGCGTAGCCGAAGTGGCCCCCGGTGTCGTGGTCAACCTGGTCACCGACTACCGAGCCGCCCTCGACCTCCTCCAGGACACCGATACGTGGACGAAGGACACCCGGAGCTGGCTGCCGCAGGTGCCGGAGGACAGCCCGATCCGGCCCCTGGTGGAGTGGCGGCCAAGCCTGTTCTTCGCCGACGGCGAGGCACACGCGCACCTGCGTCGTGTGATCACGGACAGCTTCGGTCTCCTGGATCCCCATGATGTGCGCGCCCTGACATTCCGCTTCGCCGACACGCTGCTCCAGGAGTTCGCCGATACCGGGGCTGTCGACCTCGTGCGCCAGTACGCGCAGCAGCTGCCCCTGATGGTCTTCAATGCTCTGTTCGGCATGCCGGACGAGGACGGCCCGCGGCTCGCGTGGGCACTCGAGGCGATGATGGACAGCGATCCGGAGAAACAGGCAGCGGGCGGGCAGGCGTTCAGCGCCTACCTCGAAACCCTCTACGGGACCAAGGCGGCACGGCGCGGCCACGATTTGACCTCCTGGTTCATCGATCATCCCAATGGGTTGAACCAGGAAGAGGCCGTCAACCAGATCCTCATCACCCTCGGGGCCGGGAACGAGCCACTGTGCAACCTCATCGCCAACGCGCTCGTCCGCCTGCTCAGCGACGACCGCTATTTCGGCACCCTGACCACCGGGAGCCTGCCCATCCAGCACGCCATCGACGACGCGCTGTGGCACGACGCACCGCTGGCCAACTACAGCGTCCACTTCCCCAAGAAGGACGTGACCTTCCACGGCGCTCGCATCCCCGCAGGCTCGCCCGTCATGGTGTCGTACGCCGCCGCCAACACCTGTCCCCACTCGGGCGTGCCTGCGGACGGCTACCGCTCCGGGAACAAGGCCCACCTGGCCTTCGCCGCAGGGCCCCATACATGTCCTGCCCGTGACGTCGCCACGCTGATCGCCACCGCGGCCATCGAAAGGCTCCTGACCTACCTGCCGGACATCGAACTGGACGTTCCCGCCCACAAGCTGACCTACCGCCCCGGGGCTGTCCACCGAACGCTCACCGCGCTCCCGGCCCGATTCACCCCGCTGGCCCCAGACGCCAACGGGGCCACCCCCTGGAGCCGAAGCCCCTCCTGCCCCGAGCGGGACACGCGATTCTCCCCGACGTCAGGCGGCACTGAGGCGTAGAAGCCGTATCACCTGCCGTCGATCGTCACATCGCGGTGGTGCCGCCCGGGAGCCGGTCGGCACCACCGCTACAGCCCTGAGGAGGAGACGCGGGTCCGTTGACCCGTCCTCTGCAAGAACGGAACCGCGACGACGGTTCCCGAGCGAAAGAGGATCAATCGCCAGTGACACAAACCATTCACACGGGACTGCCCGACCTCTCTTCCCTACGACAGAAGGTGGGTGCGGCTCTGACCGGATTCCTGGACACCAAGGAACGTGCTGCGCCAGGAATCGAGCTGCTCCACCTGACCACCACCCTGCGCGGATTCCTGACCGGCGGAAAACGACTTCGGTCCCTGCTGTGCCTGTACGGATGGCAAGCCGCCGGAGCAACAGGTGACATGACTGCTGCCGTTCGCACTGCCGCCAGCCTCGAACTCTTCCAGGTGTTCGCCCTGGTACACGACGACGTGATGGACGACAGCGATGTCCGCCGCGGCCGGCCGTCCGCCCACCGTGCACTGGCCACCGCGTATACCGACAGCGGCGGCCCGGGCAGCAGGGCCGAGGCGCACGGTCTGGGCGCGGCCGTCCTTCTCGGCGACCTGGCCCTGGTGTGGTCCGATGAACTTCTTCGAACAGCGGACCTCAGCCCGGGGCGGCTGGCGCAGGTGTTGCCCCTGGTGGCCGAAATGCGGAGCGAGGTCATGTACGGCCAGCTCTTGGACTTGCAGACCACCGGCCGCCTTACCGGTGATGTGGATACGGCACTGCACGTTATTCGATACAAGACGGCTAAATACACCATAGAGCGACCCCTGCACATAGGGGCGGCAGCGGCCGGAGCAACCCCGGCCGTACTCGATGCTTGCACCGGTTTCGGCATACCACTAGGAGAAGCGTTTCAGCTGCGGGACGACCTGCTCGGGGTCTTCGGTGATCCCGCCAAGACAGGCAAACCAGTACTGGACGATCTGCGCGAGGGCAAGGCCACCGTCCTGATGGCGCTCGCGGTCCAACGAGCCTCCACGGCCGAACTGAAAACACTGCGCGAGCTGGTCGGCCGAAGCGACCTCAACGAGGAACACGCAGCCGCGGTCCGCACGATCCTGAACTCCACCGGCGCCCGGCAGACCGTGGAGGAAATGATCACCACGCGACGGGCGGCCTCCCTTGCCGCCCTGGACGACGCCCCCTTCCCGGGAAGTGCCAAAGCCTCCCTGCGCCGGCTCGCCCTGGACGCGACGGCCAGGCAGACATAAGGCATCGCCGTACTCCGCCAGTCAGAACCCCGAGGAGGAAGTCGCCCTATGAGCATCAGCACGCCCATCGGCACATCTTACGCCGAACGAGCCACCAGCCTGGTGGCCAGGACCGACCAGGACAGTTGGGGAAGCGTCCGTCCCTCCCTGTACGAGACGGCCCGCGTCCTCTCGGCGGCGCCGTGGCTGCCCGAGGAGCCACGGCGGATCACGTACCTGCTGGAACAGCAGGCGCCCGACGGCAGTTGGGGGGAGGGACCGCTGCCCTACCGGCTGCTGCCGACACTCAGCGCGGTGGAGGCCGCACTGGCTGTCCTGCGAAGGGGCACCGCGTCCGCAGCAGTCACCGGCCGGCTCACGGCCGCGGTGAACCGAGGCCTCGACGTACTGCGATCAATGCCATCGGTGGGCCCGTGGCCGGACACGGCTGCAGCGGAAATACTCGTACCCAGCCTGGTGGCCAGGATCAACGAGAGGCTGGGCTCCCTGATCGGCGGGGACATGCCCGGTATCGGTGGCCCCCGGCTGCCGGTTCCGGGCGGCTTCCACGCGTCGGCACCTGTTTCCGTGGCCAGGCGGTACGAGTCGACGGGCAGCCTGCCCGTCAAGTTTCACCACACGTACGAAGGCGTGGACAGCTACATACCGCCGTCTCTCGTCCCTGACGTCGAAGGCCTGCTGGGCAGCTCGCCGGCCGCCACCGCGGCACGGGCAGCGCGGTCACCTGCCACTACCGCTCAGGCCGTCGACGACCTCACCGCAGTGGCGCAGCGCTACGGCGGTCTCTTCCCCGAGGCCGCGCCCCTCCGCGTGGTCGAACGGCTATGGGTCGCCGCCGCGCTGGCGCGCGCCCACCTGCCCGCTGCCGCTCTTCCCACTGTCCGTGGGTGGGCCGAGGAGATCTACGATCCGCAAGGCGTGCGCGGTGCGCCCGGCCTCATGACCGATGCCGACGACACTGCCATGGCGGTGCTGGTTGCCTCGCTCGTCGGCCTGCCGTACGACCCGGCCCCGCTGGACCTGTTCCACAACGGCAGCCACTACGACTGCTACATCGGCGAGGACACCGGATCGGTCACCGCGAACGCCCACGCCCTCCAAGCCCTCGTGAGCTACCTGCGGCGCTGCCCGACGGCAGAGCACACATACGGTCCCCGAGCGGCGAAGCTGTGCGACTGGCTGACCAGCCAGCAGCAACCCGAAGGACACTGGACCGACAAGTGGCATGCCTCCCCCTACTACGCCACAGCGCGCAGCGTCACCGCGCTCGCACAGTACGGCGGCCACCACGCGTCCAGGGCCGTCCGGAGCGCCGCCGCGTGGACCACTGACACTCAGCGCGCCGACGGCTCCTGGGGCGTGTGGGGCAGCACCGTCGAAGAAACCGCATACGCCGTCAAGATCCTGCTGAGCGCGGCCACACCCACACCGCAGCCGCAGCACACCCGGGCCCTGGACCTCGCAGAAACGTATCTGCGCGCCGCCTCGCACCCCAGCCACCAGCACCCCGCCCTGTGGCACGACAAAACCCTGTATGCGCCCACCGCAGTGATCGAAGCGGAGGTGCTCGCTGCGCGGGAGTTGCTGCGGGCACATCGCGCAGCCGCATGTACAGAAGCAGATGTGGAAAGGACGGACGCGTGACTCCTGACATGGATGTGACTGCCGATATGGACGTTCCGCCGATCGCTCCGGGGCGGCTGCCGCTCATCGGACACGTCGTGCCCCTGCTCAAGGACCGCCTGGAGTTCGTCGAACGCCTGCGCACATACGGGCCGATCGTCCGTATGTCGGTCGGCCTCAAGAAGGTGACCGTGGTCAACTCTCATGAGCTGATCCACGAGATGCTCACCAGCAAGTCCGGCTCCTTCTCCAAAGGGTTGCTGGGCGAGAAGCTCAAGCTTTTCGGTCAGTCGGCCCTGCCGGTCGCGGAAGGCGCGCCCCACCTGCGTCGGCGCCGCCTGCTCCAGCCCGCCTTCCACCGCGAGCGGATCAGCGGGTACGTCAACACGATGCGGGAAACGGTGGAACCGTCCATCACGGGCTGGCGTGAGGGGGAAATGCTCGACCTGAAGACCGTAATGGGGCTCATGGCCCAGGACGTGGCCATGTCAGTGCTGTGCTCCTTCCGCGCGGAACAAGAGCGGGCGCGCGCGATCCTCGACGCCGTCGACACGGTCTTCACGGCCGCCATCTGGCGCACCATGGTGCCCGTGTCCTCGTTGGAACGGCTGCCCACCCGCAGCAACCGGCGGCTCAAGGCCGCCCGCAGCCTGCTGCGCAGCGAGGTGGCGGACATCATCGCGGAGCGCCGGGCGGCCCCCGACGCCCACGACGACCTCGTGACACTGCTCCTGGAGGCCCGGGACGAAACCGGTGCGCCACTGCCCGACAACGAGATCCTGTCGGAGATCATCGGGCTGCTGGCCGCGGGATCCGAGACAACGGGAGTCATGCTGGCCTGGCTGTTCCACGAGCTGGGCCGCGACCCCGAGCTGGAGCGCAGGCTGCACGAGGAGGTCGACTCCGTGGTCGGGGAGGGCCCGATCACCGCCGAGCACGTCCCCCAACTCGCCTTCACCCGCAGACTGGTCAGTGAGACCTTGCGCCTGCACCACGCCGGCTGGCTGGTGACCCGGCAGGCCACCGAGCCCGTGCGCCTCGGGCAGGTCGGAGTGCCGGCGGGTGAGCAGGTGCTGTGGAGTCCCTACGCACTGCACCGGGACCCGGACCTGTACCCCGACCCGCTGCGCTTCGACCCCGACCGCTGGCTGCCGGAACGCCCCCAGCCACCGAGAGGAGCCTTCATCCCCTTCGGGTCAGGAAAACGCATGTGCATCGGCGACGCATTCGCCTGGACGGAGGCGATCGTCATCACGGCGTTCATCGCGTCCCGCTGGCGACTGCGGCCCGTTCCCGGCGCCACCGTGGAGCCGATCGGGCTGCTCACCGTGCACCCGTCGGACCCCCGTATGGTCGCCGAAACCAGGCAGCGGGCCGTCGCGAGGACAGCCGCATGAGCCACACCCGCAGCTCGGACGCGCGTACCCTGCCGATGCCCGACCTCCGGGGCTCTTTCCCCGGCCCCTTCGCCACCAGCCCGTATGCCGACGCCATCGAGGAGCAGACCGCCCGGTGGCTCCGGACCTTCCCCTTGATCGGTTCACCCGTCGAGGCGAAGGCCCTCTGCAACATCACGGCACAGGGGGTTGCTCATGTCCTGCCCACGGCGGACCGGGACGGCGTATTCCTCTGCGCCGATCTCTTTCTGTGGCTCACCGCGTTCGACGACGTACACGGCGAGGCCGAAGGAGGCCGTGACACCGCCCGTCTGGTCCGCCGCATCAGTCACTGTGTCCACCTGCTGGCCGGCCACGACGAGCCGGCGGCCGATGACGACGCCTGCATCGCCGCCCTGCGGGAGCTCCTGCGCCGGTTCCGGGAACGGGCCACGCCCACGCAGTACCTCCGGCTCACCGCGCACCTGCGGGACAACCTCTTCGGCATCCTCTGGGAGGCCCATCACCTCGACAGGCCCGACCAGGTGACCCTGAGCGACTATTGCGCGATGCGCCCACACACGGTCTTTGTCCGGACCGTCATGGCGACCGCGGAAGTCGCGCTCAGGTACGAACTCACCGAGGATCAGCGAGCCTCGGCAGCAGTGCGGGAGTTGGAGAAGGCCGTTGCCGACCTTGCCGGGTGGATCAACGACCTTGCCTCGTACGCGAAGGAGGAAGATCGTGGTGGCCGGACTCCTCTGAGCCTGCCGACACTGCTGATCCGACACCGTGAGTGCGACCTCGAAGGGGCGTTCCGCCTGGCCTCCCGCATGTGTGAAGACCAAGCCTCCACCGCACGCCTTCGAATCACCGAACTCGCCGCCAACAACAAGAACGCACTCGCGGATCACGCTCACGCCATGGAAGCCGTCGCAGCCTCCTACGTGTGGCACATAGGGCACGCCCGCTACCAGCGTTGCTGACTCCGGCTCGTTGGATTGACCTTTCTCGAAGTCCCTGATGGGCTTGGAGTGTTGTCTGGATCCGTCGTGTGCGAGGTTCCTTGTAGAGACAGCTCAATCGCTAGGGCCTGTCCGGCGGATCAGGGTCGGACAGCCCTTAGGCCGCCGACGGCCTCATGCACAAGATCGGGCCCGGCCTCCATACCGCCACAACCTGGTCACCAACTGGCTTGCAACCAGCCGGAGTACGCTGACTACGCGGTCTTGGGTCAAGGCCGCGTAGCAGTCAGCGGCGATAGTCCCGGACCGTTCCGAACCGGCCGTCAGCGGGACGTCAGCAGGACATGCGCGAAACGTCAGCCGCTTGCTACAGGGTGGGGCTGCCGTTCGGCCCGGCCCGGACCCCTGTCCGGGCCGGTCGGGCACAGGACCCGCGCAAGCAACAGAGAGACCCGCAATGAAGAGAATCTCGAATGCCCACTACACGGTTGACGAGATCTCCAGACTGGTCGGGATGTCACCGCGGAACATCCGTGCACACCAGTCGCGCAAGCTGCTCCAGCCACCGACCCGCCGGGGACGGATCGTCTACTACGACGAGACCCACGTCCGCCGCCTCCAGCACATCGTGTCCCTGCAGCGTCAGGGCTTCAATCTGGTCTCCATCGCTGCCTTCCTCGGCGTCGGGGACCACGACGAGGAGGTGGACCGGCTCACTGCCGCAGTCAACCGCGCAGTGCGCGACCAAGCCGCGGTGTTCCACTCCCTGAACCGGCACGGCATGCTCGGGTGGGAGGCCGACGGTACGGTGACAATCTCGCAGCCGGGGGTGCAGCGGGCGGCGATGGAACTCGTGCGAACCGGAATCCCACCGACGGCAGTGCTGCGCTGCCTGGCGCGGCTGCTGGACCGGATCGCCAACGTCGCCGAGGAGCTGGTCACCTCCTCCAGCGCGAATCTCATGTCCGCCGCCGCACCCGGGTTCACACAGTCCTCGGCCACTCGGCCGGTCGATGGCCCCCTGACCGACCGATTCACCGAGGGGCTGGTGGACCTCCTGGTGAACACCTTCCGCGCCGCCGCGGAGGAGCGCTGCCGGGAACTGGTCACGGACAGCCTCATGGCGGACGGCGGCTCCGAGGCCTGGATCGAGGAACACCTGGTGGTCGAGAACGGCTGAGCGGGACCCGCCCCCGCCCCGCAACACCCATCGACGGCACGCTTTCGTGCAACGGTCGGGCCGCTGCCGGGCACGGGGTCGTTCCTTCCGCGCACCGGCCGCCTCACCGGCACTACGGTCAAGGCGCATCGGCAGTAGTCCAGTTGCCGTGTGGTGGCTGCGTGAGACGCGCTGTCACCAGTTCACGCCCATGCGCCGCACGGCCGCCCCAGTACCGGAAGCATGAAAGCCAGTGAACCGCACTCCTCTTCTGCACGGCGCCGTCAAGACCGAGAGCTACCGCCTGCGCTCCGACGCGCGGCTGATCGAGGAGCCGGGCGGCGGTCTGGTCCTCGAGCAATCCCGCTACCGACTGCGTCTGCCCGGGCTGGAGGCAGGACGCCGCGCTCTGCTGCTGCGGATGGCGGAGAACTGGCTGGGCGACCTGCAGATAGCCCAGCTCGTCACCGGCCTGGACGGCAACTCCCGGCTCCTGCAGGCGCAGTTGCTGGTCCGACGGCTGGTGCTGCACTCCTGGCTGGAGCGCCGGATCTCTGTCGGCGCCCGCGCCCTGCTCGACGTGGTGCCGCGCCGGATCGGCGCCCACAGCGTGCCGCCCCAGCACCGGCACGGCGCCGGGGCGGTGTACCGCCTGTCCAGGTTCGCGGTGCTGCGGGCCGAACAGAGCCGGATGGTGGCGTACTCGCCGCTCAGCACCGTCGGGATCAGCTGCCCGCAGACCCGGCTGGCCGCCGTGCTCGCCCGAGCGTGCGGGGAACCCGTCGGCCTCGGCGAGGTGGCCGAGGAACTGGGACTTGACGAGAGCACGGCGGGACTGCTGCTGGACGAGCTGCTCTCCGCCCGTCTCCTGCTCACCCCGCAGGACGCTGAGGCCGAGGCCCGGTCGGCGCCGCTGGCCCTCTGGTCGGCGGAGGAACTCTGGCTCCACGACCGCACCCGGCCTGAGCGCCACGCGGCCCCGATCGGCGCCACCGACCGGTTCCGCGATCTGCCGGAGCCGGAGCCCGCGGAGCCGGTGTCCGGCTCCGCCCGGCCCTCGATCGCGCTGCCCGAGCCCGGCGCCGCCGACCGACAGTCCGATTCCCTGTCGGCGGTGATGTCCCGGCGCCGCAGCGTGCGTCGGCACGACGACACTCGGCCGCTGACCGTCGCCCAGCTCGGCGAGTTCCTCCACCGGGTCCAGCGGCTCGAACCGCGGGACCGCGACGGCGAGGTGACCGGCGTCCGGCCCTACCCGGGCGCGGGCGGCCTCGGCGAGCTGGAGGTCTACCCCCTGATCTGGCGTTGCGCGGGCCTGCGTAGCGGCCTCTACCACTACGACTCGACGCACCACCGCCTGACCACCGTCGCGACACCCGGGACGGAGACCGAGCGGATGCTGTCGTTCGCCCGGGCGACGGCCACCATGCCGGGCCCGCCGCAGGTGCTGTTCGTGATCACCGCCCGGGTCGGACCCCTGATGCGCAAGTACGAAGGGATCCCCTACGCGCTGATGCTCAAGAACGCGGGAATCCTGACCGCCTGGATGTACCTGGTGGCCACCGACATGGGCCTGGCGCCCTGTGCCCTCGGGGCCGGCGACTCCGCCTCCTTCGCCGCCCTGGTCGGGCTGGACCCGCTGGCCGAGCCCGCCATCGCCGAGTTCGCCCTAGGCTCCCGCCCGACCGAATCCGAGGAGCAGTCATGAGATTCCGCAAACAGGCCGTGCGGAAGCTGGAATCGCCCGAACAGCTGGACGAGATCGCCCGGCTGACCTCGGTACCCGGCTGGCTGACCACCCTGGCGCTGTCCGTCGTGCTCTTCTCCGTCGGCAGCTGGTCCGCCTTCGCGACTGTCACTGAGACCGTCTCGGCCCCCGGGGTACTGCTCCGTGCAAGCGGCGAGCAGCCCGAGGCGGTGGTCTACGCACCGGTGCCGACCGCACCCCTGCTGCAACCCGGCCAGTCCGTCCGGCTGTCGGCCGCGGCCGCCCCCACCGCCACAGCCGGCACCCTGTCGGGGACGGTCACCGCCATCGCCTCCGCGCCCGAGACCGAGCAGTCCCTGCGCGCCCGGTTCGGCGCCGACCACAACCTCACCCCGTACCTCGGGGCCGGCCCGGTCGTCGAGGTCACCATCCGCCTGGCCACCGACCCGCAGTCGCCCACCGGGCTGAAGTGGTCGCGCTCCGGCCCCGCCTTCGCGCTCAGACCCATGAGCCCGGTGACCGCCGTTCTCGCCGTATCCGCCGAACACCCCATCAGCTGGCTGGTGAAACGATGAGCCTCTTCTCCAGGCGCACCGTCGCCCGCCCCAGCACCAGACGGGTCCGCACCCCGACCGTCATCCAGATGGAGGCCACCGAGTGCGGAGCGGCGTCCCTGGGCATCGTGCTCGCCCACTACGGCCGCCACGTCCCCCTGGAGGAACTGCGCCAGTCCTGCGGGGTCAGCCGAGACGGCTCCACCGCGGCCAGCGTCGCGAAGTCGGCGAGACGCTACGGGCTGACAGCGCGCGGGCGGCAGAGTCCGATCGCCGACCTCGGCTCGGTGCCCCTGCCGGCCATCCTGTACTGGAAGTTCGAACACTTCCTGGTACTGGAGGGCATGGGCCGCAAGGTCTGGCTCAACGACCCGGCCACCGGCCCGCGTTCGGTGAGCTGGGAGGAATTCGAAGACGCGTACACGGGCATCCTGATCGCCCTGGAACCCGGTCCGCATTTCGAACGCGGGGGCAGCCGCTTCAGCCTGCCGCGCGCGCTGCGGGAACGCTGGCGCAATCTCGGCTCCGTGGTGTCGCAGACGGTGCTGCTCGGCATCATCATCGCTCTCGTCGGCATCGCTGTGCCCGCGCTCACCCGGGTCTTCGTCGACCGAACGCTGCTCGGCTCCGGTTCCGGAACGCTGACCGGGCTGGTGGCGGCCCTGGCTGTGGCCACGGTGGTCACCTTCATCGCCGGCTGGCTCCAGCAGCGCCTGCTGGTCCGGGCCGAGACCGCCGTCGCCCTGGGCAGTGCGGCACGCCTGCTGCGGCACATGCTGCGGCTGCCGATGGACTTCTTCAACCAGCGGATGGCTGCCGACCTCGCCCGCCGGGTGCGCACCAACGACGTTGTGGCCGACATCTTCACCCGGCGCCTGGCCTCCGTCGCGGTCGACATGATGCTGGTCCTGTCCTACGCCGCCCTGCTGTGCCAGTACGACCTGACGCTGGGCCTGAGCGCCCTGCTGTTCTCCGGGCTGAACGTCGCCGTGCTGCGCTGGCTTTCCACCATGCGTGCGACCGCGATCGCCGGGCTCCAGGCCGAGCGGGGCCGACTCTACGGAGCCGTCTACACCACCATATCGATGATCGAGACGGTCAAGGCCAGTGGACAGGAGGAGCTGAGCTACCAGCAGTTCGCAGCCCGGCAGGCCGCGGTCACCAGCGGGCAGCAGCAGGCCGGGGTGCCGGCCGCCATCGTCGCAGCGGTACCAGCCCTGCTCGCCGCGCTCAACACGGTCGTGCTGATCGCCCTGGGCAGCCACCTGGTGGTGACCGGGACGCTCAGCGTCGGCATCCTCATCGCCATGCAGGGCCTGGCCATCGCGATGAACCGGCCCGTCACCAGCCTCGCCACGGTCAGCGCCCAGGTGGAGGAGATCGGCGCCGACCTCCAGCGCCTCCAGGACGTCGAGCGCTACCCGCTTCCACCGGCGCGGACGGCCGCCCACCCGGTCTTCCCGCTGGAGGGGCACGTGGTGCTGGACAAGGTCACCTTCGGACACAACCCGTTGGTCCCTCCACTGCTCAACGAGTTCTCGCTCGACCTGCCCCCGAGCACCCGGGTCGCCCTGGTCGGCGGCTCGGGCAGCGGAAAGTCCACCGTCGGCCGGCTCGTCGCCGGACTCCACCGGCCGTGGAGCGGCCGGATCACCGTCGACGGCCAGGAGAGCGCCGACCTCGACCCCGCCCTGTGGGCCGCCACCGCGGCCATGGTCGACCAGGACCGGGCCATGTTCGAGGGCACCGTACGGGACAACATCACCCTGTGGGACCCGACCGTCCCCGACGAGGACGTCGTCCAGGCGCTCCGGGACGCCGGCATTCATCAGGAGGTGGCCGCCCGTCCGGGCGGCCTGGCCAGCCCGGTGCACGAGGGCGGACGGAACTTCTCCGGCGGCCAGCGCCAACGGCTGGAGATCGCCCGCGCCCTGGTCCGCAACCCGCGCCTGCTGATCCTCGACGAAGCCACCAGCGCCCTGGACACCGAGACCGAGCGGCTGATTGACGCCAACCTGCGCCGCCGAGGCGCCACCTGCCTCATCATCGCCCACCGCCTCTCCACGATCCGCGACTGCGACCTGATCGTGGTGCTGGACCACGGCCAGGAGGTCGAACGCGGCACGCACGACGAGTTGCTCGCCAGCGACGGCTCGTACGCGGCACTGATCCGCCACCACCAGAGCTCCGGGAGGGAAACCCCGTGAACATCCCCGCTCCACCCCGGGACTGGGAACTGCTCGTCCACTTGGCGGAGCCGGGCTCCGCCACCAAGACCGCCCGTCGGCTCGACGGACGGCACACCATCTACCTGCTCGACGGCGGACCGGCAGACATCTTCGCCACCCGCCCCACCCTCGGTGGCAGCACTTCCCGCCAGCACTTCGTCGCCCGCTGCCCGGCCTACAGCGCCATCCCGTCCTCGACCGCCACCGGCGAGTGGCAGCTCACCGTCGTCCCGCTGCCCGGAGGCCGGCTGCACGACATCGACCACCACCAGCTCTCCCGCCTGCAACTCATGGTCCAGCGCGGCAAATCCGAATCCGCCCCGCCACCGGTACCGCACCATGCCGCCCCGCCGCCGCAGCACGGCAACCGGATCGCCGAAGCGATCAGCGACGCCCTCGACCGCGCTCTGCAGGCGGTCTCGGACGCGTCGCGCACCACCACCGCGCCACGCGACGCCGAAGTGCTGCGCCCGCGTCAGATCCACTCGCTCGCCCAGGGCCGGACGGTCGTCGGCAGCGGGCGGCCCTGCTGGCTGCGGGTGACGCACGGCCGGATGAGCAAGAACGGCCGGACGGAACCATCCGTGTCTGCGAGCCGCGAGGCGCTGTTCCTCGGGGTGCGCGACTGGACCCGGGTGGAGACCGATTGCCTGGCGGAACTGCTCAGCACCCCGGACCTGCTGCGGTCGGGTGTCCTGTTCGAGGCCGTCGACCAGCAGATGGCCCACCTGGTGCGCTCGCTCACCGACCGGATCCAGGCCGCCGACGCCGCGTTCCTGCGCTCGCTCGACGCCCGTCGGCACGCCGCCGATCAGCTGGTGGCGGCCAGTGCACGCGGGGCGCTTCGGGTGCTGGGCACCAAGGGCGCCCGGGGAGGACACCTGACGGCGAACGGCACCCAGGACGCCCGGGCCTGGGCGGTCGAAACCCTGCGAGTGGTCACCGAGGGCGCGGACGTCACCGTTACCGAGCCGCCGGTCCACATCCCCGGCACCACCGACCCGGCCGACGAACTGCGCGCGGTGGCCCAGAGTTCACGGCTCCACCTTCGGCAGGTCCGGCTCCCGAAGGACTGGTGGCGCAACAATGCCGGACCGCTCGTCGGCTGGTGCGACTCCGCCGACGTCATGGCCTCCGCCACCCCGGCGCGGGTGCCCGGGGCCGGAGCGAAGACGGTCCGCGACGGGAAGAAGGCCCGGCCGGTTCCGGTCCCGCTGCTGTTCGCCCGCGGCCGCTACTGGATGGTCAATCCGTACACCCGGGTCCGTACCCCGGTGGACCAGCACCTGGCGGCGGCCTTCACCCGCAACGCCACCCTGGTACAGCTCCCGCTGCCCTCAGCCGGCAGTCTGTGGCAGCTGGTGCGCCTCGGGGCGTCCGGAACCGGTTCGGAACTGCGCTCGGTGCTGCTCAACGCGGTGGTCGTGGCAGCGCTCGGGCTGGCGACCCCGCTGCTCGTCGGGTGGGCACTGAGCTCGCTGGCCGGTGACGGCCCGCATGACCTGCCGTGGGCCACCGGGCTCTACCTGGCGAGCGCGGTGGTGGCGGCCCTGTTCACCGTCATCTTGAACCTGCGGGCGCTGCGGCTGGAGGACCGGCTGGAGTCCGGGATCCAGCTGGCGCTGTGGGACCGGCTGGTCCGCCTGCCGTCCGACTTCTTCACCCGGACCACCAGCGGGGTCCTGGCGAACAAGGTGCTGGGCACCGCCTACGCCCGGCAGGCGCTCAACGGGCTCGCCACCCGGACCATCCTGGCCTTGCTGACCGCCGTCGCCGGGCTGGCGCTGACCGTGCGGATCAGCCCGATCATGGGCCTGTACGCGCTGGCCCTGCTCACGGCGACCTCCGGGCTGGGGCTCCTGTTCGGCGTCGTGGTGGTACGGCGTCAGCGCCAGGCCCTGCCCGCCGAGCACCACGCGGCCGCGGTGACCAACGAGTTGTTCGGCGGCATCGTGAAGATCAAGCTCGCGGCCGCCGAGAACGCGATGTTCAGCCGCTGGGCCCAGGCCACCGTCGCCGCACGCGCCGGTCTGCAGCGGGTGCACCGGGTCCAGGCGGCGATGGCGGCGGTGGCCGTTACGGTGCCGGTGGCCGGGCAGCTGGTCCTCTTCGCGGTGCTGGCCGGCCCGCTGCACGGGCAGGTGCCCGCCGGCGACTTCTTCACGCTCAACGCCGCCTTCGCCCTGCAGCTCCAAGCGATGATCCAACTGGTCACCACGGGAACCGAGTTCGTTGCCGTGCTGCCGCGGCTGAACGGTCTGTCCGAGGTGCTCACGGCGCGCACCGAGCGGGAGCCCGGCCACGTTCAGCCGACGGAGCTGCACGGCGAGATCGAGATCGTCAACGCCTCCTTCGGCTACCCCGGCCAGGACGCCCCCGCCCTCGACCGGGTGTCGCTCCACGCACGCCCGGGGCAGTTCGTCGCCATCGTCGGGCCGAGCGGCTCCGGCAAGTCCACCCTGCTGCGGCTCCTGCTCGGGTTCGAACGCCCGCGCAGCGGTTCGATCCTCTACGACGGCCAAGACCTCGCCGAGCTGGACGCGCAGGCCGTGCGCCGTCAGTGCGGGGTCGTGCTCCAGGACAGCAAGCCGTTCAGCGGCACCATCCGCGAGAACATCTGCGGCGCCAACCCGTACTCCCTCGACCAGGTCTGGGAGGCTGCGGCCATGGCCGGACTCGACGAGGACATCCGGCGGATGCCCATGGGCCTCAACAGCCTGCTGTCCTTCGGCGGCGGCACGCTCTCCGTCGGGCAGCGGCAGCGGGTACTGATCGCCCGGGCGCTGATCACCAAGCCCCGCGTCCTCTTCTTCGACGAGGCGACCAGCGCGCTGGACAACCACACCCAGGAAGTGGTCACCGCCAGCACGCACCAGCTCGCCGCCACCCGGATCGTCATTGCCCACCGGCTCTCCACCGTGGTCAACGCAGACCTCATCCTGGTCATGGACGAGGGCCGGATCGTCCAGCGCGGCACCCACGAGGAACTGCTCGCGGACACCGGCGGGCTGTTCCACCGGCTCGCCCGACGGCAGTTGTGGGAGCAGCCGGCGACTGCCGGGGAGCTGGTCCGTTCCTGAGGCGGGCGTGGCGCAGCATGCCCTCGCCCCGTCCCGAACCGTTCGCAGCCGTCCAAAAAGTCCGTCCACAGAGCAGAGGAGCGAGCCATGTACTCCGCCGAACGCACCGCCTTCGCCGTCGGCTACAGCGCGATGGTGGCAGCCGTCTGGTCCGATCCGAGCCGGGAACGGCTCCTGACCGAGGAACCGCGCGTCCTGCTCGCCGAGCACGGCATCGGGGTGCCGGCAGATACGGCCATCGATGTCGTCCGGGACCTGCCGGCGACGCCGGATGTGGTGGAGGTCCAGATCCGGTCCTGGGAGGAGGCGCCCGCCCGGGGCCGCCTCACGCTGTTCGTGCCCCACCCCGACCGCTGCGACGCGCGGGATCTCACCGAAGAGGAAATGGACGCCCTGGTGGCCGGTGCCGGCGTTCCGGAATTCCTGAGAACTCTCCACTGACAGGCCGGACAACCCGACCGTGGCATTCATCGGTGTCACGGTCGGGAAAGTCTTGTTGCCGGAAAGGGTGCCGCCTAGATTCCTCTTACGGGCGAGCTTGCGGCGCAGCGTCCGGAACCCGCCGTGAAGCCCGCAGGGAAAGGGAAAGGGAAAGACCGTGAACGAGGACGACGAGACCTATGCGGCTGATCTGTCGGACGACGACCTGGAGGCCCTCGTGGCCGGCATCAAGGGCCTGAACATCGCGGGCGACGAGTAGCGCCGTGCCCCCGTTCCCGTCCGTGTCCCGCCCCCATCCGCGTCGATAGCGCCTGAGCGGGGGCACACCCGAGGGGCCGAGCCATGCCTCCAGCAGGCCCGATGTCGCGACCAGACAGCCGAGTTGGGCCCGGCTG
>NZ_JBSFET010000050.1:0-44453 GCF_053594575.1 Streptomyces sp. NPDC001880 | reverse complement strand
AGGCACTGACCAGTACAGAAGGGTCAAGCTGCCGTCGGTGTGCGATCCAACCGCAGTGTTACATCCGATGAAATTGCGGCCACTTGGAACATCGGTGTCAGATCGCGCGTTAAGCCCTCGTCGGCCCTGGTAGGCGGCCGGCGAGTCGCCAGCGACGGGGCCGATCTGAAGTCGTAGTGGTAATGACGGCTATTCGTCGGGGGTGAGTGGTCGACAGACCCGTCCTGCTGGAGCGACGGTGCGGTGTCGGTCGACGGATAAGCTCCTGGCATGAACATCCGTGTAGAGATCATCCGGGAGGCGAGTCAGGAACTCGTCGACGCTTTCAGTAGGTTGCTTCCGCAGTTGTCTTCGACTGCCAAGCCCCTTGACTACGAAGCGATCGGCCGGATGGTGACCTGTGATGCCAACACGGTGCTCGTCGCACGAACGCCTGACGCGATCGTCGGCACCCTGACACTGGTGCTGTTGCCCTTGCCGTCCGGCTTGCGGGCCCGCGTCGAGGACGTGGTCGTCGACAGCGCGGCGCGAGGCCAGGGAGTCGCTGGCCTTCTCACTCAGGAGGCCCTGCGGCTCGCCCGGGAAGCGGGTGCCCGGACGGTTGATCTCACCTCCCGACCGGATCGTGCGGCGGCGAACCGGCTGTATGAGCGTCTCGGCTTCCAGGCCCGACAGTCCACGGTCTACCGCTCCTCGATCGATGCGTAGGCGAGGTAGTCGGTGCCAGCTCGTTCCGCGTAGCGCATCGCTGTGATGGCGCTGATTCCCAGTGCGTCCGCGAGGACAGAGGGCGGGGCCTCGCGGACCATCTGCAGCCAGGCGCGCGAACGAGCGGCCAGGGGCCGGATGCCGATAGCGCGCAGGATGTTCGCGACGGCGTGGACGTGCATCGGGCGGCCGGGCATGAAGCCGGGAAACAGTGAATGGAGGTTGGGTTCGCGGCTGTGTTGAGCCCAGGGGGGCCGTCAGATGAACGCGAATCACGGCTGCCGCCGGATCTGGCACGTCCAACCAGTCTGAACCGAAGCCGACCTGGAGCCCGCCAGGACCGTCGCGTAGTTGATCGGTGCGAAGTTTGACGATCCGGGAGAGCGGCTGGCCGAAGAGGACGAGCATCAGGCCGATGGCCCGATGGCCCGATGGCCCGATGGCCCGATGGCCCGATGGCCCGATGGCCCGATGGGCAGCGGGCAGGGTGTCGTGGAGTAGGAGCGCCCGCATGGTGTTCAAGTACTCGTCCTCACTGGCCAGGGGGCTGGTCCGGCTGGTCGGCAAGGGGAGGGTGATGTTGCGGACGAGACGCTGCCGGATGGCCCAGTAGAGGAGGTTGTTGGCGTGCTGGCGGGTAGTGGTGCCGTTGCCGAACCACGCGTCGATGTCGTGCTGGGTGCACTCGCCCAATGAGCGGCCTCGGTTCCCGAGCCAATGCAGGAACTGGACGGCGACGGTGACGTGCTGCTTGGCTCGGAGGACGGCGCCGGCGGCCACGGGTGCGGTGCGGGCCTGGTCCCGTAGCCGCCGCTTCAGGTGCCAGCGGCTGTAGCGTTCGATGAGGCGGCGCTGGTCGGGGTCGTTGATCGCGTCGAGCTTGGGAGTGCCCGCTGCCGCATCGAATAGCTCCCGGTAGCCGTCGAGCCACTGCTGCACGACCTTCACCGACCAGGGAAAGACGGTCAGGACGCTGCGGCGCTTGGGCGCGGAGCCCTTGGCCGCCTTGCCCCAGCGGACATAGACCACGCCCAGGTCCCCGAACTCGGGGGCGTGCGGGTTGCGGCCGAAGTCGGCGAGTTCCAGTTTGATCACTTCGCGGCGGCGCAGCCCCCACGCCAGCGAGGAAAGGAAGAAGACGCTGATCTCCGAAAGCCGAGGGCCCAGCCGGCCGACCGTGCCCCGCCGGTGAGTCGAACCGGGGAGCTCAGCGGGCCAGCAGGTCCTGGATCGCCTCCGCGATCTCGTCGGGTGCCTCCTCGGCCATGAAGTGCCCCGCTCGGGTCAGCCGGTGGTCCAGGTCCGATGCCCACGGCTTCCACACCGTGGCGGCGTCATAGCCCAGCTGTGCGCCCCAGTCCTGTTGGATGACCGTCACGGGCATGGCCAGCTGCGCCCCTGCGTCCAGGTCCGCCTGGTCGTGCGTGACGTCGATGCCCGCCGAGGCCCGATAGTCCGCGACGATCGACGTCACTGCCGCGGCGCTCGCCCGCAGGTATTCGGCACGCACATCCTCCGGCATGGCGGTCGCGTCGTTGGCCCAGGCGTCGAGGAACGAGCCGAAGAACACGTCCGCGCTATTGGTGATCATCGTCTCCGGCAGGCCTGGCGGCTGTGCCATGAGGAAGAGGTGGTAGCCGACCGCCGCCGGGACGCCGTGCAGGACGTTCCACATGTCGAGCGTCGGCACGATGTCGAGGATGCCCAGGTGCGTGATGGTCTCGGGATGGTCCAACCCCGCCCGGAAGGCGATCAGGGCGCCCCGGTCGTGGCCGACGAGGGCAAAGCGCTCGTGCCCGAGCGCCGCCGCCAGGTTCACGACATCGGCGGCCATGGTGCGCTTGGCGTACACATCGGGGTCGGTGGCCGCCGGCTTGTCGCTGGCGCCGTAGCCCCGCAGGTCAGGACAGATCACCGTGTGCTCGTCGGCGAGCCGCTCGGCAACGTGTCGCCACATCAGGTGGGTCTGGGGGAAACCGTGCAAGAGCACGACCGGGCTGCCGCTGCCGCCGACAGCGGCAGCCAGCTCGACACCGTTCACACCGGGCAGGCGGATGTGATCGAAGCCGGGAATGGTGAGCGCCATGAAGGGCCGTCCTTTCGGGTCGGGGACTGACCCGATCAGCCTGTGCGACAACGATCAGCAGCCGATCAGTACGGTTGGGCGCAGCCGGCCCCCAGCACGGAGGATGGGGGGCATGCGAATCGACGTGCTCGGTGCCGTGCGGGCCCTCCGCGAAGACGGCAGTGCGGTTGACCTGGGCGGACCCCGCCATCGTGAGGTACTCGCCCGGCTCGTCGCCGCCGAGGGACGGATGGTCACCACCGACACCCTGGTCGACGACCTGTGGACCGATCCACCGGCCCGCGCCGTGGGCGCTTTGCGTACGTTCGTTGCCGCGCTGCGCCGCGCCCTCGAGCCCGACCGGCCGCCCCGCAGTCCGCCGCGCGTCATCGTCACCGAAGGTCCCGGCTACGTGCTGCGCCTGCCGCGCGAGGACGTGGACGTGCATCGGTTCCAGGACACCCTGGCCCGGGCCCGGCGCAACCCCGACACGGTGGCCGAACTCGGCGCGGCGCTCGCGTCCTGGCGCGGAGTCGCCTACGCCGACGTACTCGGCTCCCCATGGGCGCAGCCGAGCGGATCCGGCTGGAGGAGCTGAGGTTGGAGGGGGTGGAACTGCGTGCCCGTATCCTCCTCGAGTCCGGGGACGGGGCCGATCTCGTCGCCGAACTGGGTGCCCACGTCGCCGAGCACCCGTGGCGCGAGCCGGCCTGGGGGCTGCTTGCCCGCGCGCAGTACCGCGCGGGCCGCCAGGCCGACGCGCTGGCCACCCTCCGCCGCGCCCGCACGATGCTCATTGATCAACTCGGACTGGACCCCGGTGCCGATCTTCAGCGCTTGGAGATGGACATCCTCAACAGATCCACGCCCCTCGAAGACGCCCGCACCGCGTGGGGCGGCCCTGGTGTCCGGCTCGGCCCGCGCACCACCGTGGAGCTGGCCCGCACTCTCGCGCTGGCGGGCGGTGACGCCCTCGTCCACTCGCGGCGCGACCGCCTCGCCGCAGCCCAGGCGGCGGAACGCACGGGAGACGTCTCCCTGACCGCTCGGATCATCGGTGCCTACGACGTGCCCGCCATCTGGAGCCGTGCCGACGACCCCGAGCAGTCCCGCGCCGTCGTCGCGGCTGCCGAGCGGACCCTCACGGCGCTCGGCCCGGACAGCCCCGCCGACCTGCGCGCCCGCCTCCTGGCCACGATCGCCGTCGAGAGCCGCAGCGCCGACCTGTCCGGGAGCGAGCTGAGGCGCGCGCAGCAGGCGGCACGGCAGGCCGAGGCGCTGGCACGGGACCTGGCCGATCCCGCCCTGCTGACGTTCGCCCTCAACGGGGTGTTCCTGCAGTCCTTCACCCACCTCGGGCTCGCGGCGGTACGGGACCAGATCGGCGCCGAGATCCTCGACCTGGCCACCCGGCACGAGCTGCCGAACTTCGCCGTACTCGGACGACTCATCCGCCTTCAATCCGCCTCGGCCCTCGGCGACCTCGACGCCGCAACTTCACATGCCAAGGCAGCCGAACAGCTCGCCGCCACCACCGAGGCGCCCCTCGTCTCCGTCCTCACCCGGTGGTTCAGGGCCCGGGCCACGGCCGCCCGCAGCACCGAACCCGGCGGACCGACCGCCGCCACGGCCGCAGCGCACTTCCGTGCTGCCGAGGACGCCCTCCGGGCAGCCGGAATGCCCGGGCTGCACCGCGGCCTGTTCCCGCTCGCCCTACTGGGCCTGCGCTTGCTGCACGACCGGCCCGCGCCCACCGACCCGCACCTCGACTGGGGCCCGTACCGTCCTTGGGCGCAACCCCTCGTGCTGCTCGCCCAAGACCGGGGCGAGGAGGCCCGTGCCGCGCTCGTCGCGACGTCCGAACCACCGCGTGACCACATGCAGGAGGCCCTGTGGTGCCTGACCGCCCGCGCCGCCGTACGCCTTGGCGAGCGCGGAATCGCCGCACACGCCGAGACCGCCCTGCGTGATGCCTGCGCAGAACACGCCGGCGCAGCCAGCGGCATGCTGACCCTGGGCCCGGTGGCGCGGTACCTGGCAGAGGCGGAGGCATGTGCCGGAGCGAGGTGAGCGAAAGCAATCCGCGAACCCTGAGCCGCCCAGTCCGGCACGGGACGGAAACATCCTGTCCAGACCGGGCTGATCGCGGCATGAAGTGCGTGAACAGCGCGATGCACGGTGGGAGATGTGGTGATGGCCGATGCCGCCCGGCTCGCCGTGGCGCACGCTCGTCTGGGACAACAGGTTGTTGAGGTAGGTGCCCGTGTGGTTGCCGTCCGCGGCGACTGTGGAGCCGTCACCCCGCACCTGGGGGATGTCCAGGCGGCTGTGCGCGTTGACCAGGTCGGCAATCGCCTCGTTCAGCGCGGGGATGGAGAAGTGCCGGTTCGTGGCCAGCGACAGCTCGTGCCCGGCGAGCCGGGATGTGGCGGGCGGCCTCGTAGGGACCCATGTTGGTGCCTCACGAAGGTGGTGATGACGTACTGGCCGAAGGGGCCCTTCAACTTCGGCTCGTGCCCGAGGCCGGGCCGAAACGGCGCCACCACTCCACCCGGTACGCCGTGCGGGAGATGATCCCGAGCAATGAGCGCTCCGGCATCCTCGCCTTGACCTCGTGTTTTCTTGCTCCACCGGACGAACTCACATCTGCGGTGGCCGCGGTCTGAGGCCGAGCAACCATCCGTGACTGGCAGTTCGCTCCAGACCGGCTCAGGCCGCAGGTCATCTCAGCCCCGATCAGCCCCGAGTCCGACTCAGCGCTACATGCCACCTGGCCGTAGCCATACGAGAACAGGGCTGTGAGTCCCGCGGGTTCACGCAAACTGAAGGGTTCTTGGTGGGAACCCAAGGGTCGGTCGCTGTGCTTCACGGTGCTGGCTCCGCGAGTTTGCCCCCAACTCACGACCACGCCGCTGCCTGGCTCTCTGGGCGGCCCATTCTTCAAGGCTCCGCGCTCCGGGCCAAGTTCTTTTGCCGAGGGCACTGTCGAGTGCTCGGCTGCCTGTTCCAGCAGTGCCCGCGCAGAGTCCGCGTAGCGGATGGCAGTCTTCTCGTCGATGCCGAAGACGAGCGCGAGGTGCCGCGGGCCTCTCCCAGCACCCGAGCGGCCTGCCGGGCCCGGACCAGCCAGGGGTTGGCCAGGTCGGAGTGGAGTTCCCGGTCGAACCGGCGGGTCCTTCCAGCCGCTTCGCGGCCCGCTGCTGCCCGGTCACCCAGGCGTCCTCGACCCGGGTCTGCTGGACGTGGATGTACCGCATTGTGGTGGCGATCCAGGAGTGTCCGAGGACCGCTTGGATCCCGAGCAGACCAAGGCCCCCGAGGTAGAGCTCGGACGCGCAGAAGGGCCGCAGGACGTGCGGCGTCAGCGTGTCGGCCCAGCCGGGCAGATGGGTCTTCGCTGCGGCGGCCAGGCCGTTGCGCAAGGCGTCGTCGCCGACGCGGCGCGAGGAGCCGTCGGTGTTCTTGCGCTCGGAGGGGGACAGCGGGCCCCGCATCGGTCGGCGCCTCCTGCCCCGCGGTGCGGCGGAGGACGCCTGAGGGGCCCTAGCCGGGAACCTCCGTGCGCTCCCACCATTCGTAGACGGGCAACTGCCCTTCGGTCGTTTCCTGGTGGCGTGAGGTGGCCCTGAAGTGTTCGTACCCGCCACGGAACGGGATCTTGATGTCGGGTCCGGGTGGGGTGAGCGGGACGATCCGGTCGGGAAGATCGTCGGGGCCGCCTTCGAGGACTGCTTTCGGTGCGTCGGTCATGGCGAGAGTTTCTCCGGGTGGTGGTCCGGCTCCTTCATGACGCGCCGAAAGGCCCATCGCCGCCCACCGCTCCCCACTCCGACGGCGCGCATGGTAACTTTGTAACAAGTTGGAGAGTATGTCTCCGGGAGGTGGACGGGTGCTGCAGATCCAGATCGGCCCCGAGCGCGCGGCGGACCCGGACGACCGCCTGATGCGGACCACCCTCGGGTGGCGCCGGGGCATGAGCGAAGACGAGGCGTGGGAAGCCGGCCGGGGCATCTGGAAGTTCAACGCCGACCGGGCCCTGTCGCAGGACGAGGTGCAGATCATCAACACCGAAGGCACGGTCCTCGCGGTCGCCAGGATCGTCGGCATCTCCAAGCACGGTGACCGTTACGCTCTCGAGGGCGAGCTCCTCCGCGACGATCCCCGCGTCGGCCGTCCGACCCGTAGCCCGCATCTGTCCCGTAACCCCGTCACCTACATCTGACGGGCCCCATGACACCTCAGTTGCCGCGAAGGGAGCGCTCTGGTGAGTGACTTCGACGCCATTGACGCGCTACTCGCGGCTGTCGGTCCGCAGGCCGAGCTCCCGCGGCCGGAGGTCCGCCGGGAGCTGCGGGAGCGGGCCAGGCTTTCCAAGGCCCAGGTGGCCCGTACGCTCGGCGTGAGCCCCAGCACGGTCGGCGCGTGGGAGAGCGGCCGCGACCCGGCGGACGAGATCCGCGCCAAGTACGCGTATCTGCTGGACGGACTGGCCGCCAAATTCACCACCGGGACGGCGAAGGAAGCGGCGCCCGCGGACAACGAGGGCGAAGCCACGGGCGAGACCGGCGACGAGACCGGGGACGAGGTGGAGTCCCTCGCCGCCGCCGAGCCGTGTGTGCTGTGCGGATCACCGGCCAGGCACCGGGTGGCGGGCTTCGCCCAGCATCTGGACCCGGCCGACTGTCGTCCTGCCGTCACCGCACCGCCCACCGTCACGCAGGCTGCCACCACGCAACCCATCGTCGCATCGCCCACAGCCGCGCCGCCCGAAACCCGGCCCTCCCGTGGCCCGGCCAAGCGCGCGTTCCAACAACAGTCCGGGCCCGGGGACCTGATCGGCCGGACGGTCCGGGCGGTGCTCGCCGAGCACCAGGGCGATGTCGACGCGGCCCTCGTGGCACTGCTGAAGCGGGCGATCCCGGACGCGATGCGGCTGCTGGACGAGACCCGCAAGGGAGCGCGGTACGACATCGTCGCGCACCCGTGGATCCCGGACATCCTCCGCAAGCAGACCTCCAGGGGCGCGGACCAGATCTGGGAGGCGCGCCCCAAGTGGACCCGCCGCGAACTGCCGCCCGGCCGCCACGAGGTGACCGCACTCGACATCAACGGCGCCTACCTCTCCGCCTTGAAGACCCACCTCCCGCTCGGCCAGCTGGAACACACCACCGGTTTCGCTCACGACCGCCGCCGCGCCGGCGTCCACCTGATCACCCCGCCAGAATGGGAACACGGGGCGGTGCTGCCCAACCCGATCGGCAACCGGGACGAGCCCGGTCCGTTGTGGGTCACCGAACCGACCCTGCGCCTCCTGCTGCGCCTCTCCGGCCCGAAACACGCTCTGTGCGCGCCCCCGGAGATCCACGAGTCCTACACGTCCGGTGCGACGGAGAACCTCCTTGAGAAGTTCCGCGTCGCCCTCAAGGACGCCCGGGACACGGCGATCGCCGAGGACGACGAGGTGACGCTGGAGTACGTGAAGGCGATGTACTCGAAGTTCGTCTCCACTATGGGGGAGTCGAACTACAACCGCGAGCTCTACCGCCCGGACTGGATGCACATCATCCGCAGCCAGGCGTTCTCCAACCTCTGGATGAAGGCCCTCAAAGCCCACAACGAGGGCCTCACCGTCGTACGCGCGATGGGCACCGACGAACTCCACGTCATCGGCGACTGGCACCGCGTCTTCACCGAAGGACGCGGCGTGACCGAGGTCAAGACAAAGGACATCTACACCGCGGGCACCGACGACACCGAGGACATGCCGGGGGAGGCGGAGTAGATGCCCGAGAGGACCATCGATTTCGGGAAGTTCGGTGCCCGGGGCATCAAGGGCAGCGACGCCGTCGCGCGCAAGCTCGACGAGCTGGCGGACGGCATCGTCACCCCGGTCACCGTGAAGCGCGGCCTGATGGCCCGGCTGCACTACCTGACCCGGACCGACCACAGCCGCAGGGCGGCAAGGGACGCCGGGCTGACGGTGACCGACCGGACGCTGAAGGCGTGGCTGGAGGAGCGGCGCCGGCCGTCCAACGCCAACCTGGAACGCATCGACGCCGCCTACCGCCAGGTGCGCCGCCAGAACGTCGCGCGGTACCTGCTCCGGCGCCTGAACGCCGACGGCGGGACGCGGGTGGAGATCCATCCGCTGAACCAGTCGCAGGTGCCGCGACCGCTTCAACGGGTGGTGGAGTACCGCACGATGAACGTCCGCCGCTGGGACCGCATCGTCGAGGCCTGGGCATCCGGCGACCAGCAGGGCCTGGACGATGCCTGGGAGGACGTCATCGTCGACCTGGGGTCGCAGTGGGGGCAGTACGAGTACGTCACCAACATCGGCTTCGCCGCGTAGCCGGTCGCTCCGCCGCCGCACGACTTGCTCCTCCTGCAACAGGAGGTCCTACGGTCCCTGCCATGAAGATTGTTGTTCATGACACGGCGTCCGCCATGTTCGATCTCTTGCACAGCCCGTCGGAGGAGCGGCCCGACGCCCTGCGGGACATGCTCGGCCCGCTGCAGAGCGGTGCGCTGCCCGAGGCCAGGAGTGCCGAGACCGTCCATGTCGTGCTGGTGCTCGGCGACCCCGATGACGACCACCTGACGGTGCGCAGCGCCGACTACTTCGGCATGGGCGGAATCCCGGGGCGATCCAGCTGACGATGTGGCCCACCGCGACCAGCCTGGCGAAGATCGGCGATGTCACCGCGTATGAGCTCCACCACAACGTGCGGTACGCCAACGTGTTGTGGTGCAGGTGCCACTGCCGGTCAGCCCATGGGGACCAGCGTGAGGTAGGCCATCCCGAGCACACCCCGGTAGCCCCTCAGCCAGCTCGCCCGGTGCCGTTCCACGCGCTCGCGGGTCTCCTTCGCCAGCGGGTGGTCCGGGTGAGTGGCCAGCCACTCCTCCGCGTCCGACTGATAGCCGGACTCGAAGTCCTCCCACTCGTCGTCGCCCGCCGTCTCGATCCAGACGGGCCGGAACCCGGCGGACACGGCGAGGTCGACGAGTCCGGCCAGATCATGGAACTCGTCGGCACGGGCGTTTGGCCACATCGCGGCCAGTTCGGCCGTGGTGGGGGAGCGCTGCCAGAAGCACTCGGCGAGCAGGACCCGCCCGCCGGGCGTGACGATCCGGCGCAGCGCACGCAGGGCGCCCGCAGTGTGCTCGGGCGGTTCCGCAGTGCTGAGGGCGTGGCTGGCTCCGAGACACAGGACGAGGTCGGCGGACCCGTGCGGCGCCTCCTCGGCGGCCCCTTCGACGAACTCCACGCGTCCGGTCAGTGCACGGGCCTCGGCGTTCGCGCGCCCCCGGGCGATGTCCTCGCCGTTGAGATCGATTCCGGTCCCGCTCGCCCCCGGCACCGCTTCGAGGACCCGGAGCATCAACTCCCCCCAGCCGCAACCGATGTCCAGCACTCGTGCGGGGGCGGCCCGGCCGAGCCGGTCGACGATCCGCGCGGCCCGCGCCTCGGAGAGGGGGCCGTGGAAGGTGAGCCGGGTCAGGCGAGGCGGAAGATCGGTCTCAGTCATGCGGCACACGCTAACGCCGATGGGCCTGCCACGTACACCGAGTTTCGCTTCCGCCGCACCGGATCACGTCGGATTCATCAGGGCCACAGGCCGACGTTTTCCCGTCCGACGCGGACCTCCACCAGATGACGTCCTTGTCGAGCCGGGACTTCCGGACGGCTTGGGCCATCGTCCGGCAGACGTACCTTCGGAATCGGAGTACGCCCCGAACAAGCCCGATCGCGCCCCGACCACGTCCCAAGCTGCGATCGACCGATGAGATTTGATACCGCTCATGACGTCGCAGCGCCCCGGAACGGGGGAGTGTCCGGGGCGCTGCTGCCTGTGTGCCGATTCGCGGCGCGGGGCGGTGTTTCAGACCTTGGCTGCGGAGATCTTTACGTCGTTCACGGTGCAGGCCGGCGGGCCTTGGCGGTGGCCTGCTTCCTGGCGACGGTCTCAGTGGCGGTGCCGGTGGATCCGGATGCGCCCGAGCCGACGGTGGTCGAACCCGAAGCGTCCGTGCTTTTGTCGCTCTTGCTGCTCGTGCCCTGCTCGGCGGAGACGATCACGGCGGCCCCGCTGCCCGTCGGGCTGTCGTCACTGCCGCAGGCGGTGAGCGCCATGCTGGGGGGCGGCGATGCCAGTCGCGGCGAGTACGGCAGGAGGGCGGACGGAGGTACGCAAGTGGGACTCCCCGTGAGCTGTGCGGTGGTCGGTGCTTGCTGCCGAGGGTGGCGGCTGGTCTGTTCATAGTTTTGGCCTCCGCGCTGTCGTTATGGTGACGTCCGGCTGACGTATCACTGACGCTCTTACCGCACCTCCGTCAGGGGACGAGGAGCAGTCGGCCCAGGATGCCGCCCTCGGCCAGTCGGCGGTGGACCCGCGCCGCTCCGTGGAGGGGCAGGGCGCTGGCCGCCCGCGCCCGGACGAACTCCTTGTTCCCGGCCCCGGCGTAGACCACCAGCCGCAGCCCGCACGGGGGCCGGTTGTCACTCCTGCTCGGCGCGCGCGACGCGAAGAACGCCACGGCAGCAAAGTGACGCCAGCGAAATGCGGCTCTTCGCGCCCACTGGTCGGTGCATCCTCGGCCCCTGAGGGGCCTCCGATGCGCCGACGGGGTCCGCAGGGGATCGGGCGACTGCGGGAGTTCAGGGGTGGTAATGGGCAGAGGGGCTGAGGTCGGTGGGGCTGATCGAGGCATACATGGCGGGTGTTCCGTCGCCTGCGGCCGCGTCGTGGCGTGCTTTCGCGGGCTGAGGAAGGGGGGTGCGAGCAAGGGTTTCACCGACGGGACTGAGCGGGGACAAGCATGAGGGCCCTGTCGGAAGTCACGGAGCCTCGCCTTGCACGACTGCTTTTCGCAGCCCGAGGTGCTGTGGAGCTGTCGGGTCGACGGCCTGTCCTACCTGTTAGAGAGCGCGCAGATCTCAAAGCTTCCTTGACCTGCCAAAACACGTACTTCCATCGGGTTCTGTCGATCTGGCAGCCAGTTCTGAGGATCGTGCACCCGGTTTCTGGGATCTGGGTAGGCCGCTTCAAGGATCGTGGTGCCCAGATCCTGAGAACCGTGACCACGTCCGTAGGACCTGAGTAGATTGACGTCACGTACATCAGCAGGTGCCGTAATCAGGGTGCGTCGGCCGCAGTGACGGATCGATGACAGGCCGATCGACACGTCCTGGGAGCAGGGTTCATGCACTTGGTGCTCATGTACGTTAAGTTCATCTGGTCGGCCCCCGGGTCGCTGTTCATGTACATCGCAGCTATGCCCAGTCAGGGGAGGGCCCGTTGGGAGCGGTACGCAGACTGGTCGATGCCGACACGGGCGAAGCCATTCCCTATGCGCCCTACGCCTTCTCCGGCGAACACATCCAGGTCGACAAGGCCAGGGTCGAAGCGATCACCGAGAGCAGGGAATTCACCCCGAGCCAGAAGTACATGGTGCTGTGGTGGATCGGAGTCTCCCCACAGGGCATGGCGCCGCTGAGGGCGACCGGTGCGGACATCGCCAAGAAGGTCGGCATGACCGCCGATGCCGTCGGCAAGATCAACCGGAAACTTCTGAAGCGGCGCATCCTGGTCGAGCGCGGACGTATCGGCAACTACAGGCTGTACCGCATCAGCCCGTACATTGCCTTCCACGGAACCGGCGTCGAGCAGCGGGAAGCGATCAAGACGTGCAACCCGCCGGACATCCCCGGCTTCGACAACACCATTCCTTCGCTCTGGGAGGCTCAGTGAACAACGACGACAAGCAGAAGCTCCTGGACGTCCTCCACCGCACTGCCGGCATGACCGCCAACCAGCGCCTGGTCGTCATGCTCTACGCGATGCACCCCACCGACCGTGCCGGTGCGGTCATCGAGACCGGCGCCAACCTCGCCAAGCTCGTCGGTATGTCTCCGACTGTCTTCTCCCGGACCAGGCGCCAGGTCATCGAGGCCGGCTGGCTCGAGGAATCCGACCGGCTCGCACACATCAGCTACTACCGGCTCAGCGTGAAAAGCACAGGAGAGGACATCGTCATCCCCCTGCGCCGCGCAACCTGAAACGGCTTCGAGGGGCAGAGTTCATGTACGTGAGGTCAATGACTACGGGTCCCGGGACCCGTACTCATTGACCTCACGTACATGACAGTTGAGTGGACAAGCTCTACACCGCTCAGCCGACGCCGCCAGGCACGGCAGGAAGCGGAGGTGCGCCGCCACGGGTCACGCGGTGGGGTGCAGGGAATCGAGCCAGGCGGTCAGGAGGTGGTTGACCTCGTCGGGGCGTTCCTGCTGGAGCCAGTGGCCGCAGCCGTCGAGGATGTGGGAGGAGGCCAGGCCGGGGAGTGTGGCCGGGTAGGCGTTGATCGCGTCGGCCATCCAGGTCGTGGAGGCGTCCAGGCCGCCGCCGATGAACAGGGCGGGCTGCTTGATGGGGGCGCCGCTGTACGGGGCGAGGTCCTTCCAGTCGCGGTCCATGTTGCGGTAGCGGTTGAGTGCCCCGGTCATGCCGGTGCGCTCGAACTCTTCGGCGTACACGTCGAGGTCGCCCTCGGTCAGCCAGGAGGGCAGTCGGCCGCCGGGGAAGCGGTCGCGCAGTCGGCCGCCGGTGCGGTTCACGAAGTGTGGGTCGGACTCGGCCCTCGTCGGCATGGTGTCGGCGGACAGGGCTGCGTAGAAGCCCGCGAGCCAGCCCCGGACATCGGGCTCGATCTCGGCCTCGGCACGGCCCGGCTCCTGGAAGTACGAGACGTAGAACTCCTCGTCGCCGCCCATCTGCGCGAAGACGTCGGTGGGGCGGGGGCCGCCGGGCGGGGCGTAGGGGACGCTCAGCAGCCCGACGGCGCGGAAGACCTCGGGGTGGAGCAGCGCGGAGGTCGCCGCGATGTTCGAGCCCCAGTCGTGCCCGATGATCACCGCTGTCTGCTCGCCGAGGGCGTGCACGAGCGCGATGTTGTCCTCCACCAGGGCCAGCATCCGGTACGCGTCCGTCGCGGCCGGCTTGGAGGAGCGGCCGTAGCCGCGTACGTCGAGCGCGACGGTCCGGTATCCGGCTGCCGCGAGTGCCGGGAGCTGTCGGCGCCAGGAGTACCAGGACTCGGGGAAGCCGTGGACGAGCAGGACCAGCGGCCCGGAGCCCTGCTCGACCAGATGCAGCCGCCCGGCGGGGGCCTCGATGGTGCGATGGCGCAGGTCGGTGGAGGGAGTGGGCTGGTGCATGGCTTCTCCTCGGGTGCACGGGTGGCCGCGGTTACGTTCCGATCATGTGGTGCGGTGGCCGAGAGGGGCGACCAGCCTTGCCATTCGGGCAAACCTGCAGGACCGGGGCGGTGGATGCGGCCCGGCTGGAAGGAGCGGGGCGACGATGACGGACGACGGCACAGCCGACACGCTGGCAACCATGGGCCCCCGGCTGCGGGCCGTGCGCGAGCGGCACGGTGCAACGCTCACCGACGTCAGCCGTACGACCGGCATTGCCCTGAGCACGCTGTCGCGGATCGAGACCGGCCGGCGCAAGCCGACCCTGGAGGTGCTGCTGCAACTGGCGAAGGCGTACGGCGTCTCGCTGGACGAACTGGCCGGCACCGCATCCGCCACGGTGGCCGGAGCACGTACCTCCGTGCCGCGGCGTCCGGGGGAGGACAAGACGGTCCTGCCGCTGACCCGGTACGTCGGTGGGCTGCACGCCCACAAGCACGTCCTGCCCGCCACCGGCGAGCAGGACGTGCGGCCGCGGCAGGTGTCCCACGAAGGGTACGAATGGCTGTGCGTGATGTACGGACGGCTATGGCTGGCCCTCGGTGAACGCGACCTCGTCCTCACTGCCGGGGAAGTCGTCGAGTTCGACACCCGTACCCCACACGGAGTCGCGAACGCCGGATCCGACGGACCGGTCGAGTATCTGGTCATGTTCGGGCCCCAGGGCGAACGCCTGCGACGGCACACCGACGTCAACACCATCGCACCAGGCCGACCGGCACCGGGCGAGAGCAGGTGAGACAGAGGCCCGGACCCGATTGCGGTGGTGACGGTCGCCTTGGAGCGGGCTGCTGCGGAACGCGGTCAAAGGCGCGGAGTTCCGGGTGAGGTGCAGCGGCCGTGGGCGGGATCGGCTTGCGGTTCGGTCATGCGGTCCGGAGCAGGGCGTGCAGCTCGGCGGTGTCGATGATGTGGGCCCGTGAGGGGAAGACCCGGTGGAGCAGGAGGTTGTGGACTTCGGTGTCCGGGTCGGCGACGCCGTCGGACAGGACGTAGAGCCGGTAGTCGCGGTCGGCCGCGTCGACGACGGTGGACAGGACGGCACCACTGGTACTGACGCCGGAGACGATCAGCGTGGTGATGCCGTGCCTGCGCAGCTGCTGGTCGAGGTCGGTGGTGGACATACCGCCGTAGCGGATCTTGCGCACGACGATGTCGCAGTCCTGAGGAGCCAGCCGCTCGTTGATGGCAGTGGCAGGGTCCTCGTGGTGCATGACACGGTACTGGGCCAGCGGGGCGAAGGACCTGTTGACGGCCGGGATCGCGACCCAGTCGGCCTCGGTGAAGCCGAGGCGTACGTAGGCGATGGTGCCGCCCTTTGCGCGAACGTCGGCGATGGCCCCTTCGACGCGACCGACCAGGGCCTCGTACTCACCGCCGTCGGGCAGAGCGGCCAGGATCGCGGGCTGGCAGTCCATGACGAGAAGAGCGGTGTGCGCGGGGTCAAGTGCGAGGGCAGTGCTCACGCGAGTGTTCTCCTTGCTGGTGGTGTGCCCGGTCGACGCGGATGCGCACCGGCGCACCGGCGTACCGGCTGCGGCCTGCGCGCCTCAGCGGTGAGTCGAGGTGCGGGGGTGTCATGTGTGGCTGCGCGACGGTTCCGGCTCGCGCTGCGATGTCTGGTCGTGTCGGGGAAGCAGGAGCGGGGTGGCCAGGATGAGCAGTCCCGCGACCGTGAGAGCGGTGCGTGGGCCGGTGACGTCGGCGAGCAGCCCGCCGAGCGCGGTGAAGACGGCGATGGACGCCTGCTGGCCGATCGACCAGGCCGACAGAGTGCGGGCGACGAGATGCTTGGGCGTGCGTTCGAGCCGGTGGGTGGCGAGCACCGGGGTGTACAGGCTCATGTTGAGGATGATCGCCAGCTCGACGGCTATCACGGTGACGAGGCCGACGACGCCGGGGCGGACGAAGGCCAGGCCGATCAGCCAGACGGCACGCAGGGTGCCGACGGTACGGAAGACCCATTGCCGGCCGTAGCGGGCCACGACACGGTGGGCCAGCCGGGAGCCGATGAGTCCGCCGACACAGGGGGCGGCGAAGGCAAGGCCGTACTGCCAGGGCGGGAATGCGAGCTGGCGAAGCAGGAGTACGGCCAGCAGCGGCTCGGTGGCCATGATCAGACCGGCGACGAGCATGTTGTTGAGGTAGAGCGCCCGCAGACCGGGATCGCCCATGATGTGGCGCCAGCCGTCAAGCACTGCGCCCACCCGGACCGGGCTCTTGCCGGTTGACCGCGGTGCTTCTTCGCGGCCGCGGATCGCGGTGATGCCCAGCGCGGAGAGCAGGTAGCTGAGTGCGTCGGCCACCACGGTGGTGACCGGCCCGAACAGGCCGATGGCCGCCCCGCCCAGCGGTGGCCCGACCGCGATGGAGCTCCAGTTCGTGGACTCGAACCGGGCGTTGGCGACGAGCAGGTCTTCCGGCCGGACGAGGGCCTTGAGGTAGGCGCCGCTGGCCGCGTTGAACGCGATCTTGGCCGCGGCGACCACGACCGAGATCACGAGCAGTTGGACGAAACCGAGCCAACCGAAGGCATAGGCGACCGGGATCGTCGCCATGGCCGCGAACCGGGTCAGGTCCATCGTGATCATGACCGGGCGCTTGCGCCGAAACTCCACCCAAGGCGCCAGTGGCACCGCGATCAGCGCGCCCATCGCAGGCCCCACCGCGGACAACGCGGACACCTCGGCGGGGCCGGCGTGCAACACCAGTACGGCGATCAGCGGCAATGCACCGAAGCCCAGCCCGGACCCGTACGCGCTCACCGCATAGGCCGCCCACAGCCAGCCGAATTGCCGGCCCAACGGTGTTCTGCCCACCATGCTCGGCCCGCTCCCCTCGACGTCCCATCCGAACAAACCCGCGTTGACCGAGGAGAGCTAAACGGGCAGGGCAACAGCAGGTCAAACAACTGATCTGCCGTCCATTCACAACCATCCGTTGTTGACTAAGGTGGGCCCGCATGGATCTCGAAGTCGTACGCACCTTCGTCGCCGTCGCGGAAGCGGGTCAGTTCCAGAAGGCCGCCGCCGACCTGGCGATCACCCAGCAGGCTGTCTCCAAACGCATTGCCGCGCTGGAGCGCGATCTCGGCGTACGCCTGTTCACCCGCACACCGCGGCGCGGTGCCGAGCCCACCATCGACGGGCAGGCGTTCCTGCCCCATGCGCGCGAGCTGCTGCGTGTCGCCGAGCGCGCTGTCGCGTCCGTGCGCACCGGCCGCCGTCCGCTGCGCGTCGACGTGATCGCCTCCCGCGTCGCGCCATCGGGCCTGATGCGCGGCTTCCACCACGCGCATCCCGAGATCGACCTCGACGTGGTGATGCTGTTCGACGTCGAGACGGCCGTCGCCGCCATCCGGTCCGGTGCGATCGACGCCTCCTTCCGCGCCGTCGCCATGCCCGGCCGGCCCCTCCCCGAGGGCATCGAGTCCGTCCGGGTTCTCGACGAGCCGCACCAGCTCCTCACCGGTCCCGCCCACGCGCTGGCCCGCGCCCGGTCGGTGACCGTCGCCCAGCTTGCCGGGCACCGAATCTGGATGCCTGGCATCGTCCCCGGAACCGAGTGGGCCGCCTACTACGACGACCTCGTCGCCGAGTTCGGCCTCACCATCGAGGCAACTGGCCCCAACTTCGGCTCCGACACGCTCCTCGACACCATCGCCGACACCCCGGCCCTGGCCACCTTCACGACCGAGCAGACCCGCCTCGTCTGGCCCGCCGGCCACGGCCTGCGCCGCATCCCGGTGACCGACCCAACACCCGTCTACCCGCACTCGCTCCTCTGGCACCGCGACAACCCCCACCCGGCGCTGGCCACCCTCCGCGCCCACCTGGCCGCCACAGCGGTCGGCCACGACGCCGCCGGGACCTGGGCGCCGGGCTGGGTGATTCCGCGCTGAATGCCGCCGCCCACGGGGGCGTGGACCCGCACGGGAACAGTCAGCTCGTCCTGGCCGATCGGCGTTACGAGAAACCCGGCGAGGTCCCCTCCCCGGGGGAGGGAACATCCATCACATATACGCGGCTGGGCACGCCGGTTCGGTCTTCCGGGCCCGGCCGGCGACAGGCCGGTGCCGGCCCGGCACCGGAGCCGGTACTCCGTCGGTGTCGTGTCGAGTTCCCGGCGGAACGCCCGGATGAGGGTGTCAGTCGTACCGAACCCGCAGGCACCAGCCAATGTGGCAAGGAATTCGCATCCGCACAGAAATCGAAGTGCCCCTGCATCGCGCGGGCGGTAGCGACGGTTGTCCTGTGACGGGATCTTCACGGCCATGTCCCGACTGTGTGCCATCGGGCGGTCGGCCGAAAATTGGTGGTTAGCCTGACGGCGCTCAAGGTGTCCCTGGGGGACGTCGGAACAGTCGGACGGAAGTGGGAACAGAGATGGGCAGTCGTGCCGGGCACATGGTGTCGCGTAGGCAAATACTCAGACTGACCGGAACGGGGCTGGGGCTGGCCGCGCTCGGGGCCGGGGCCGTGGGGTGCGGTCCCGAGGAGGATGTGGACGTACCAGGCGGCAGTGCGACACCGGGCGAGGACAGGAACGGTGACACCTTCACCACCCCGCCACCGGGCACCGCTCCCGAGCCGCTGTGGAAGGCGAATGCCGCCAACGCCGGTCTGGCCGGCAACGACGCGCTCGCGGCGGTCGGGGATGTGGTCCTGGTGTCGGGTGATCCGCTGGTGGGACGGGGCATCGTCAGCGGCAAGGAGAAGTGGTCGCGCAGGGGCGTTACCACACCCGGCGCCAAACTCATCGTCGGCGGCGGCACGCTTTACCTCGCCAGCGCCGAGTACGACGGTGACGTGGTGGGTCTGGATCCGGCCTCGGGCAAGGAGACCTGGCGCAGCCGCCTGGGCAAGAAGTACGAGCAGCCACGCCCGATCGCGGCCGACGACCACCATGTGTACGTCCTCGCCGGCATTCTGGAGAAGGACTTCACGACGCCGAACAATGTCATCGCCGCGATCGACACCACATCCGGCAGGATCGCCTGGCACGAGCAACGCGACGCGGGGACCGAGGAGTTCGGCATCACCGCCGCGGCCGTCGGCGGGCGCCTGGTCTACACGGACTACCGGGAGAACGTGACCGTCCGGGAAACGGCGACCGGCCGGCAGCTGTGGACGAAGAAGATCAGCCGTTCCAACAACCGGCGCTTCGCCGTGCACGAGGGCCTGGTGATCGTGGCGGACGGCCGGCGGCTGCGAGCGTTCGACCTGGCCGACGGCAAGGAACGCTGGTCGCTCCGGACGGAGGAGTTCAGCTCGTTCAACGACCCGCACGTCCTGGACGGGGTGCTGTACGCGGCCGACAGCGCGCGCGGCATGTGGGCGGTGAACCCCGGTACGGGCAAGCGGATCTGGCACAACGGGGACCTGCGGGAGTCGGCGACGCAGGCGTGGCAGTTCGCCAAGGTGAAAGGCACGCTGTACGGGGCGACCGAGTTCGACAAGGACGGCGGCGTGCATGCCTTCGACGCGGCGACCGGGAAGCTGCGCTGGACCTACAACGACCACACCGGTGACATCCAGCGGTGGTACGTGGTGGCAGCGGGCGACCGGCTGGCCGCGATGCACGGGAAGCGTCTCTACGCGCTGCCCGCAGTGTGATCGGGTCGTGCGACCCGGGCGTTCCCGGTCGCACCCCCCCGCACGTCGTCTACACGTCGTCCCAGGCCATCGAGCTCATCCTCCAGCCGACCGGCGTCCGGATGAACTGGGTGGTCTTGCGGCCCTCGCCCTCGAACCGCTCGCCGTTGAGGATGCCGGACTTCTGGTACCGGCTGAACCGGTGCGCGAACGATGAGTTCCGGGGACGGTGCTCTCGCCGGTACCAGTGGGGGTGTCGGCCGCGTCGTAGGGCGCGGCGAAGAAGTGCAGGCACTGTGCCGGTTACCGAAGGCGGTCTTCCGCAGTACGCACCAGTCGGACGATTCCGCCGCAGCTGCCGCAGCCGAGGTCAGTTCATCTGCCGGCGGACCCGCTTCACCTCACGGTCGACGGCCCAGGCGTCGGCGACCGGCCCGAGGTGGCCGAGCTTGTCGGGGTTGATCACCCCGCGGACGGTCTGAATCCTGCCGTCGAGCACCTCAAGAACCATGGTGTTCAGAACTCTGCCGTCCCGGTCGCGGAAGACCGCGCCGGGCTGGCCGTTGACCTCGTGCGGCTCGCACGTCACGCCGATCCGGAACAGCCAGGGGAAGGCCGTGCCCAGCAGCCGGGCCACCTTCTCCGCACCCACGACGGCCTTTGCCAGCTGCGGGGCCTTGCTGCCGCCGTCCCCGACCAGCTGCACATCGGCGGCCAGCAGATTCTGCAGCCCGCCCACATCGCCGTTCTTCAGCGCGTCGAAGAACCGCGTCGCCAACTCCCGTCGCTCCTGGGAGTCCGCCGCGAACCGCGGCCGTCCGGCCTCCATGTGCCGCCGTGCCCGTACCAGCAGCTGCCGGCACGCCGCCTCGGAACGCCCCACCGCCGACGCGACCTCGTCGAACCCGAACGCGAACACCTCCCGCAGCAGGAACACCGCCCGCTCCAGCGGGCTGAGCCGCTCCAGCAGCAACAGCGCCGCCATCGAAACCGAGTCGGCCAGCTCCACCGACCGCGCCGGATCCTGGTACGGATCGCTCAGCAGCGGCTCGGGAAACCACGGCCCGACGTACTCCTCCCGCCGGAACCGCGCGGAGCGCAGCACATCGATCGAGATCCGGGTCACCGCGGCCGACAGAAAGGCCTTGGTCGACGTGGGCCGGGTCGTCGAACCGTCGAAGCGCAGCCACGTCTCCTGCACCGCGTCCTCGGCCTCGCTCACACTGCCCAGAATCCGGTAGGCAATCGAGAACAGCAGCGGCCGCAGCTCCTCGAACTCCTCGACCTTGCTCATACCGACTCAACTCCCCAACTCGCCAATGCAGGCAGCCCCCGCGACCGGGCCGGGCCACCGGCGGGCTGCCGGACCCCGCGAGCCCGGCCTGATCCAAACGAAACACGCCCTGGCTGTATTGCCCCCGAGCCCGGCCCAGTGACTGAGACCACTCAGTGGAACTGGCCGGGCTCGTAGGAGCCGGCCGGCTGCTGGGCGATGACGTTCAGCCGGTTCGCCGTGTTCATGAAGGAGACCAGGAGCACCAGGGAGGTGAGCTGCTCCTCGTCGTAGTGCTTGGTGGCGGCGGCCCACACCTCGTTGCTGATCCCGCCTGCCCCGTCCGCGATCCGGGTCCCCTGCTCCGCCAGCTCCAGTGCGGCCCGCTCGGCCTCGGTGAACACCGTGGCCTCCCGCCACGCCGCCACCAGATGCAACCGCACCGAGGTTTCGCCGGCAGCGGCCGCGTCCTTGGTGTGCATGTCGATACAGAAGGCACAGCCGTTGATCTGGCTCACACGCAGCGCCACCAGCTCCTGCGTCGCGGCGGGCAGCGGCGAGTCCTTGAGCGCCTTCCCCGCCGACATGAGGTGCTTGAAGGCCTTGCCGGCGGTCGGGCTGGCGAAGTAGTTCAGTCGCGCGTCCATGGTGTGCTCCTCCGTGGTCGTCAGTGGCTACACCCTTGAGACGAGACAGCTCGGCCCCCTGTGACACGGACGGATGTGACCTGTATCTCTGCCTCTCCTCCGCCCCCGCCGAGGAGATCGGCGCGCTCCTCACCACCTGATCGCCGACGGAGTCGCTCGTAGGGGCTGTCCCGTCGACGGCCCGACGCCCGCCTCAACCTCTACTGGACGTCGAGGCTGTCGTCGTCGCGCAGTTTCAGTCAGGGGACCGTGCGGTGCGGGGCGCCGTGGATCAACCATGAGCTCTCGAAGACGCCGTACGGAACGCCTGGCCGTCATGCGCCGATGGTCAGTCATGCATGTACCTATGCACCGCTCTGACCTGCGTTTATGTGTGTCATGGCAGAAAGGTGCGAGCGGATTCATTTGCCCAGCTTCGTGGCCAGGGCGGCACGCCGGGCGAACATCCTGTCCTTGGACTCGGCCATCTCGCGCAGGGCCGCCTTCCGTTCCCGCTGGGCAAGCCGGTCCAGATAGAGGTGGCCGCGCAGGTGGTCCGTCTCGTGCTGCAGGCACCGGGCGAAGTAGCCCCGGCCCTCGATCACCAGGGGTGCGCCGTCCTTGTCGCGGCCCCGTACGACGGCACGGTCGAGACGGGGCACCACACGGAACGGGCCTGGAACGGACAGGCACCCCTCGGATTCCTCGACCAGCCTGCGATCCCCGGCCGGCACCTCGTCCAGGACGGGATTGGCGATGTGCCCGACATGGCGCACCCCCCACTCGTCCGTGATGTCCCACACGAACAGCTGCAGATCCACGTCGACCTGGTTGGCGGCGAGACCCGCGCCCTCCGCCACCTGGTTCGTGGCGAACATGTCGTCCACCAGCCGCGAGAGCTCCGGTGTGCCGAACCGGGTGACCTCCCGGCACCGACGACGCAGAATCTCCTCCCCGACGACGGTGATACGACGCACCGCACCCCGTTCCACCTCCGGCGCGAGCCTCGGATAGGGCTCGACGGGTTCGCCCTGCACGCGGACCCGGCGGTCGTGCGGGGTGTCACCGAACCGAACAGCCATGGATCACCAACGCCTTCCGTGCGTCCCCGAGCCGGCCAGGGGCCGTACTCGGTGCTCCGAACTCCGAACTTCGGTCGGTCACTGTCGACTTGACCGAATGCTTTGCAAAGTAGCATCCTTTGCAAAGTGAGCGATGAAAACCGTCAATCGGCACCCGCGGGACCGCCGTCGCGACGCGCCCGGCAGTCCCTCCCGGACCATCCCGTACGCGTCGCCCTGCTGGACCTCCTTGCCGAGGTCGGCACTGTCACGTCCACGCAGGCCGCTGCCAGGCTCGGCCACAGCTCCGGCCTCTGCTCCTTCCACCTGCGCCAGCTCGCCCGGCACGGCCTCATCGAGGAAGTGCCGCACGAGGGCGGGCGGGCGCGACCGTGGCGACTTTGCTGGGAGTCCCCCCAACCCTCCGGTCAGGAGGCACCGGAACAGTTCGACGTGCTCGCACGCGGGTTGGAGGACGAGAGTTACCAGCGCTGGCTGGCCCACCGGGACCAAGCACCGGCCGAGTGGCAGCACGACGAGTCCTTCAGTGCCGTCGTCCACCTCACTCCGGCGGAGATGACCGAACTCGCCGCCTCCATCCGCCTCCTGCTGGCCGACTACCGCGAACGGGACCAGCGCCCCGCGGCCCGCCCGGCAGACGCTGTGGCGGTCGCCGCGGTCACCAGGCTGTTCCCCCTGCTGACCGAGCAGCCCTGAGCCGGATCCGCGTGCCCGATGCCGAGCGTTTCGGGTCGGGTCGAGCATCTCGGGTTCGAGTCGATTCCGCCTTGTCGGCAGTGAGCCGGGGGCGCCCGTGCGATCCGGGCCGGTGGTCAGGAGGAGGGCGTACGCGTACGCCCTCCTCCGCGCACGGTTCTCCGGACGGACGGGCCGCTCAGCCGGTCCGCACCTCGGTGGCGCGAGTGCGCACCGCTTCGTGCGCCACGTCGCCGCCCCGGCTCACGACGGCAAGGACAATGCGGCGCGCGTACGTGCCAGGCCCCGCTGGCCCGGCCTGATCCGGACGAAAGACCCTAGCATGATCGTTATGGACATCACCATTCACACGAGCGTTCTCCCGCACGACGACCCGGACGAGTCCCTGGCCTTCTACCGCGACATCCTCGGCTTCGAAGTCCGCAACGACGTCGGGCAGGGCAAGATGCGCTGGATCACGGTAGGCCCCGCCGACCAGCCCAGCACGTCCATCCTCCTGGCCCCGCCGGCCGCCGACCCCGGGGTCACCGAGGACGAGCGCCGGACCATCGCCGAGATGATGGCCAAGGGCACCTACGGCTGGATCCTGCTGGCCACCCGGGACCTCGACGGCACCTTCGACCAACTGCGGGCAGGCGGCGCCGAGGTCGTGCAGGAGCCGACCGAGCAGCCGTACGGCATCCGCGACTGCGCCTTCCGCGACCCCGCGGGCAACCTGGTCCGCCTTCAGGAACTGCGCTGAGCGTTCGACGCAGGCGACCGGGGCGGCAGGACCGATCAGGAATCAAGAAGCACCGGCCGTCGGGCCGCAACCTGCTGGCGGGCGACCGGGTGCGACTCAGCCTCGGGCCGACGCGCGACGTCGTCGTCATCGACGGCACCGCCGAGCCGGTGGACCTCGCCGACCTCGGCGTCGAGGCGGGCGACACGTTCGCGGCCAGGACCGGCCCGCCGGTGATGCGGACCGCGTCGCAGTGCAGGTCCGCGCGGATCTCCCGCATCTCACGCTGGACAATGTCCGGGAGGAACGGTTCGTGGGTCGTGGTCCCGCCGGAGGTGAAACCGGTGTCGTAATTGATACCGAAGGCGGCTCCGGAGCAGGCGGGTGGCAGCGATACGGACGCGGCGTGGCTGACACTGCTGGAGCGCGCCGTGGCCCGGGGCGAGGCGTCGGACGGTGCGGCGCATCCGCGCGTGGCATCGGTGCCGATGATGCTGCTGCGGGGCGAATACGCCCTGCTCGGCCTGCCCGAGGTCCCCGACGAGGTGCTGACGGAGATCGTGGACGAGGTCTTCCTCCCCCTGGTACGTGGACGCGCGATCGATACCGAAGGGTGAATGGTCCGGCCCCGACCCTGCTCCTGCTCGGAATGCCGCGCTCCGTCACGCGTTTTCCTCGCACACCTGCCCGATCAAGCCAACTTGCTTGCCAATCCCGCGACATGGGCGTCCGAGGTGCTCGCCGTAACCCGTACCTGACGGTCTATCGTGAGCGGTATGTCCGCCCCTGAGCTGATCCGTATCGTGTCCCGCGACTCGCCCATGGCCCTCGCCCAGGTGGAGCGCGTCCGTGCCGAGCTGGCCGCACTCCACCCCACCACCGCCACCGAAGTCGTCCCGGTCAAGACGACAGGTGACAAATGGATGGGCGACCTCGCCCAGGTCGAAGGCAAGGGCGCGTTCACCAAGGAGGTCGACCAGGCACTGCTCGCCGGGGAAGCCGACCTCGCGGTGCACTGCGTCAAGGACATCCCCGCCGACCGCCCCCTGCCCGCCGGGACCACCTTCGCCGCCTTCCTCGAACGCGACGACATCCGCGACGCACTTATCCACCCCGACGGCCTGAGCCTCGACCAGCTCCCGCCCGGCACCCGGATCGGCACCTCCTCCGTACGCCGCATCGCTCAACTGGCCGCATCCCACCCGCATCTGGAATGCGTACCGATGCGCGGCAACGCCAACCGCCGCCTGGAAAAGCTCGCCGCAGGCGAGGCCGACGCCCTGCTCCTGGCCGTCGCCGGACTCGAACGCATCGACCGCACCGACGTGATCACCGAGATCCTGCCGATCGAGGTGATGTGCCCGCCCATCGGAGCCGGCATCCTGGCCCTGCAGTGCCGCGAGGGCGACACCGCCCTGATCGACGCCGTCAGTCCACTCGGCCACCCCGCCACGTACCGCGAGACCACCGCCGAGCGGATGTTCCTTCACGTCCTCCAAGGCCACTGCAACAGCCCCATCGCCGGATACGCCCAGGTCGAAGGCAACGGCGAACTGTCCCTCCGGGCCAAGGTCTTCACCCCCGACGGCAAGACCGTCCTCAACGCCCACGAATGGGCCGGCCCCCTCGACCCCGCCACCCTCGGCACCTCGGTCGCCGTCAGCCTGCTGCGCCAAGGCGCACGCGAGCTGATCGACGGCATCGCGCACTGACGCCGCTTCGTCCGAAGTGCGTCCGCCGCCGACGGCATCGGATACGGGCGGGGGTCAGCACCGCCGCTCGCGCGGGTACTGCGAAGACTCCAGGAAGGGTAGGCCGGATCGGCCTTTTTCGCCTACGGGCTCCTCATGCTTCTCGTGAGTGTTGAGGTGGCTCCGGGCAGGGACGTACGGATCTCGGCCACGACCGGCTCCAACTGGGCACAATCCGCCCGTCGGCCGCCGACTGATCGAGCTGCCGGAGCGTCAGTTCCTGGACAGGGTACGGTCCAGGAGGGGGAGCAGACGGTCCCAGTGGTGCTGCATCCCGGAGGGGCTGAAGGCGTCGGTGTCGGACATGGTGAAGCCGTGGACGGTGCCGGGGTAGATCTCGGAGGTGTAGTCGACACCTGCGGCATCCAGGGCCCGGTTGAGCTCGCCGAGCGTCTCGGGCGTCAGGTCGGATTCGGCATGGCCGAGGTGGACCTGGGCGGTGAGTTTGGAGAAGAGGCCGGGCCCGTCGGCGCCCACAGGGCCGTGGAATGCGGCGACTGCGGCCACCTGACCGGGGTGGGCCGCGGCGGTGCGCATCGCCAGGAGGCCGCCGATGCAGTAGCCGGTCACCGCGACCGGTCCGGCGCCGACCTCGGGCTGGGCGGTGAGGAACCCGAGGTAGGCGTCGGCGTCGCTCAGGACACGTTCGGCGGTGTGCTCCTCGATCAAGGGCATCAGCCGGCCGATGATCGCGGGCCGGGCCTCTTCTCCGATGTGCTCGGGAAGCTCGATCACCGGTGCCGGGCCGTGCCGGTAGAAGAAGTTGGGGACGAGCACGTAGTAACCGTGCCCGGCCAGTTCGCCGGCCAACTCCCGCAGCACGGGCCGGATGCCGAAGGCATCCGCGTACAGCAGCACGCCGGGGTGCTGCCCGCCTCCGTCGGGGAAGGCGACGAAAGCGTCGGCCAGGCCGTCCGCGGTGGGAATCTGCACTGTCTTGGTGGGCAAGATATTCCGTCCTTGGAGTCCACTCAATCAATGTTGGTTTCACCAACGTTTTTGGCGTGAAGGAACGTACATCGTTGGTCGCACTAACGCAATCGGTAGGATGGGTGCCGTGATCAGGGCCGAAACCGCGGACATACCCGACGACAGCGCGCTCAGGACGCCCGACAGGCTGCGTCGACGGGCGAGCCGACTGCTGTCGCAGCTGACCATGCGGTCGGACCGGCTGATCACCGAGGGGCTGGCCCGGACCGACGCCCGCAAGTGGCACTACGCCGTGCTCGCCTCGCTGGAGGAGTATGGGCCGGGCAGCCAGGCGGAGCTGAGCAGGCGCTCCGGCATCCACCGCAGCGACATGGTCGGCGTGCTCGACGAACTGGCCGGGCGTCACCTCGTCGAGAGGGAACCGGACCCCGTCGACCGGCGCCGCAACATCATCACGATCTCTGCCCGGGGCCGCCGCCACCTGCGCCTCCTCGACAAGGTCCTGGACGAGCTCGACGACGAACTGCTCGCGCCGCTGAGCCCGGCCGAACGAGACCAGTTCGTGCGCTTGCTCATCCGTCTGCTGGACCACCACACCCGTACCTCCTGACACTTCGGCCGACCGGCGCCGCACGCCATACCCAGGTCTGACGCCGAAAGCCGGCCGCTGGTCCGATGCCCGGACAGGGCGGTCAGGACAGGGTCAGGGATATGGCCCTCCGGCCGCGTGCCACCACTCCCGAAACCCGGCCCGCAGCAGCCGCGTCCGCTGGGCGTCACCGATCGAGAGCCGGAGGGCCTGGCCTGATCGCCTGCGGCCTGTCCGATACAGAACTGGCGGAGCACCTGCACCTGAGCCTCGCCCTGGTCAAGACGCACATCGGAAGGCTGCTGGTCAAGCTCCGGGCACGCCACCGCGCGCAACTGGTGATCGTCGCCTACGAGACGGGCCTGGCAGGCGCGCACCGGCCCGCACCGGCCCGGACCGGCCATGAGTTGAGCCGCATGGTCGCTCTACCGCAGGTTGTCGGTACCCCTGTGAGGGTCGCCCGCGGCGGGGAGCGGTTGGTGTCCTTCGTCCCAGTGGTTGGACCATCCGCAGAGGCCGCATGCGTATCTGCCGTTGAGGCCGTGGATCTCGGCGTCGCAGCCGCGGCATCTGGTGGTGGTGATCTCGGGGGTCATGGCGGGGCCGGGTGCGGTGGACGACCAGCCGCACTGGTTGCTGCAGGTCCAGGACCCGTCGGGGCCCTGGGTGGCCGCTGCGCCGCAGTTTCCGCACGTCATCGGAGACCTCCCCGGGGTGGCCCCGCCGACGGGGTGCGGTGAGGCCGGGGCCAGTCTGGCAGGGGTTTGGGGGTGCTGGGGAGGGGTTCGGGATGCGAGTGACCTGTTCTGGGGTGGTTCGGCGCATGGTTCGCGTTCATTTTCGAACAGGTGCGGCATCGATACGTGTCCAAGTACGACTACCGCAAGTGCCGGGGCTCGCCCCTCTGCCCCTTCCTCCCTCTGCCCCTCGCCCCTTGTGGCCGGGGCCCCGGCCACGGGCGAGTCCGCGCGTCTCAGCCGGCGGGGGAGTCGCTGATCTTGCCGAGCGGGCTGATCTGAATCGGGCGCCATCGCATGGCGCCAAGTGGCATCGAGTGACACCAAGTGACGCCAAGTGGCACCGCGTGGCACCAAGTGGCATCGAGTAGTGCCACTTGGTGCCACGTGATGCCAAGTCGTGTCTCGTGAGGTGCGTGAGTACGCGTGGTGCCACACTGGATCGGCTCGCTCATTTCTGTATTTTCGCAGGTCGAGGCGAGTTTTCTTGGGTCAGCCCCAGAGGGGGTGCCATTGGGGCTTGCGGGCGGTGTCATATTGGTGCCATGATGGCGCCATGGACCTCACCCCGTATGTCGACACTCTCCGCCGTGAACTCGCGGTGGCCGCCGAAGCCGGCGGGGAAAATGCTCGTGAGCTGGCCGAGCGGCTCACCGCTCCGCTGGAGTCGGCGACCCGTCTGACCATGCTCAACGTGCTCTCCGCCGCGATGGACGAGATCACCCGAGAGCTCGCTCCCGGCTCGGTCGACGTACGGCTGCGCGGTCTCGACCCCGACTTCGTAGTGACGCTGCCGCCTGCCGGCGGCGGCCCCGCGGAGCCGGCCGCACCCGTCGAACCGCTCAAGGCGCAGGCTCCCGTAGAGGGTGACGAAGGTGGCACCGCCCGCGTGAATCTGCGTCTGCCGGCCCACCTCAAGGCGCGCGCCGAGGAGGCCGCGAGCCGCGAGGGTCTGTCGGTCAACGCGTGGCTGGTCCGAGCCGTTTCGGCCGCGGTCGACGGCGGTGGCGCATCGCGTACGACGGAGCGGACCCGCACCATCGGTCAAGGCTTCACGGGCTGGGTGCGCTAAGGGCGCCCGCCGCACTTCACCCACACCACGTCCCACCAGCGGGGACGCCCCAAGGACTCATGAGGACGGTACAGCCATGCCTTCTTTCGACACTTCCGAACCGATCTCGGCCACCGCTCACGTGGACGCCGGATCCATCCAGTTCAGCGCGGGCGACCGCCACGACACGGTCGTCGAGGTGCGGCCCCGCGACCCGAAGCGGGACCAGGACGTGCGGTCGGCCGACCAGACCGAGGTCACTTACGCGAGCGGCGTCCTGACCGTCAGGACGCCCAAGCAGCGCAACCTCTTCGGGCGCACCGGCACCGTCGACGTGACGGTCGAACTGCCCACGGGCTCGCACGTCGACGTGAGCGGCGCCTGGGCCCAGGTGCTCGGCGAGGGCCGGCTCGGCGAGGTTCGTGTGAAGGTCTCCTCCGGTGACGTCCGCCTCGACACGACCGGGCCGCTCCAGCTGACCGCCTCCCACGGCTCGATCACCGTCGACCGGGTCGAAGGCATGGCCGAGATCGCCACCAGTTCCGGCAGTCTGCGCGTCGGCAGCGTCGACGGCCCCGCCGTACTCAAGAACTCGCACGGCACCACGACCGTCGGCACCGTGACCGGCGAGTTGCGGGTGAGCGGCGCCAACGGCGACATCGACATCACGCGCGCCGGGGGATCGGTGGTCGCCACCACCGCCCACGGCACCCTCCGCGTCGCCGAAGTCGCCCGTGGCAGGGTCCAGTTGGAGACCTCTTACGGCGCCATCGAGGTCGGCATCCACGAGGGCACCGCCGCTTGGCTCGACGTCAACTCCGCCCACGGGCAGGTACGCAACACACTCGCCTCCTCCGAGGCTCCGGAGGAGACCGAGGAGACCGTCGAGGTCCGCGCCCGGACCCGCCACGGCAACATCGACGTACGCCGAGCCCGCCCCTGAACATTGGCCAACCCGGCCCTGCGTACCACCTCGCTCCCACTCCTCAGCCCCAGTCGCTTCAGCCTTCGAAAGGGAGGGCTCCGTGCATTCTTCTGTCATGTCCACGTCCAATCGGGACGGTAACGCGTCGTCCGACGCTGTCTCCGCTGTCGGTCTGCGCAAGTCGTACGGCGACAAGACCGTTCTCGACGGCGTTGATCTGCACATCCCGGCCGGGTCAGTGTTCGCGCTGCTCGGGCCCAACGGCGCCGGCAAGACGACCGTCGTGAAGATCCTTTCCACGCTCATCACCGCCGATGGCGGCCGGGCCCAGGTCGCGGGCCACGACGTCGCCACGTCACCGGACGGGGTACGCGCGGCGATCGGCGTCACCGGGCAGTTCTCCGCCGTTGACGGCCTGATCACAGGCGAGGAGAACATGCTCCTCATGGCGGACCTGCACCACCTGTCCAAGCACGAGGGGCGGCGGATCGCTGCCGAGCTGCTGGAGCGCTTCGACCTCACCGAGGCGGCGAAGAAGCCCGCCTCCACCTACTCCGGCGGTATGAAGCGCCGCCTCGACATCGCCATGACCCTGGTCGGCAACCCGCGGATCATCTTCCTCGACGAACCCACCACCGGCCTCGACCCCCGCTCCCGCCACAACATGTGGCAGATCATCCGCGAACTGGTCACCGGCGGTGTCACCGTCTTCCTCACCACCCAGTACCTGGACGAGGCCGACGAACTCGCCGACCGCATCGCCGTCCTCAACAACGGAAAGATCGCCGCCGAGGGCACCGCGGAAGAGCTGAAACGGCTGATCCCCGGCGGCCACATCCGGCTCCGCTTCACCGACCCGTCCGTGTACCGGTCTGCAGCCCACGCGCTGAGTGAGGCCACCCGGGACGACGAGGCGCTGTCGCTGCAGATCCCCAGCGACGGCAGCCAGCGCGAGCTGCGCTCCATCCTCGACTGGCTCGACTCGGCCGGCATCGAGGCCGCCGAGCTGACCGTGCACACCCCCGACCTCGATGACGTGTTCTTCGCCCTGACCGGCTCCGGCGTGCCGAGCCAGAAGACCAAGGAGGATGTCCGATGAGTTCTCTCTCCCTCGTAGTCCGCGACTCGTCGACGATGCTGCGCCGCAACCTCCTGCACGCGCGGCGCTACCCGTCCCTCACACTGAATTTGCTGCTCACGCCGATCACGCTGTTGCTGCTCTTCGTCTACATCTTCGGCGACGTGATGAGCGCGGGCATCGGCGGCGGTGCTGCGGACCGGTCCGAGTACATCGCCTACCTCGTGCCGGGCCTGCTGCTGATGACCATCGGCAGCACCACGATCGGAACCGCCGTGTCCGTCTCCAACGACATGACCGAGGGCATCATCGCCCGCTTCCGTACGATGGCGATCCACCGCACCTCCGTGATCACCGGGCACGTCATCGGCAGCGTGCTGCAGTCGATCGCCAGCGTGGTTCTCGTGGGCGCCGTCGGCGTGACCATCGGCTTCCGTTCCACCGACGCCACCGCCCTGGAGTGGCTCGCGGCATTCGGACTGCTCGCACTGTTCGCCCTGGCACTCACCTGGATCGCCGTCGGGATGGGCATGGTCAGCCCGAACGCCGAGGCGGCCGGCAACAACGCGATGCCGCTGATCTTCCTCCCGCTCATCTCCAGCGCCTTCGTCCCGGTCGACGCGATGCCGGGCTGGTTCCAGCCGATCGCCGAGTACCAGCCCTTCACGCCCGCCATCGAGACCCTGCGGGGCCTGCTGCTCGGCAGCGAGATCGGCAACAACGGATGGATCGCGATCGCCTGGTGCCTGGCTCTCTCCGCGCTCGGCTACTACTGGTCGAAGACGCTCTTCAACCGCGACCCGAAGTAACCGGGACGCCCGAGGGCGGCGCACTCCGACACACGTCGGGGTGCGCCGCCCCGTTCGCGTTCACGGTCTTCCGCGTTCGGAGCGCGTCGAACGCGTCTGGAACGCCTCCGCCGTGCAGTGGCGCATCGGCGAGTGATGCATCCGTGAGCCGCCCATATGAACGACTCCGTGGATACCGAGGCTTCTGCGCCTTCCGATGTCATTGGGCACGTTGCCGAGGTCTCGGAGGTCCTTACCGGACTGCGTCCCGACCTGATCGGCGTCCATCTGCATGGTTCGGCCGTTCTGGGGATTCAACGCTGATCGCAGTGACGTGTGGGACCTGCGCACGCGAAGCCCGGGCGCCCGGCCGGCGGCGGCGATCCGAAGTTCCCAGGTTCCGAGCCCGACCACCGGGCGCCGGCCGACACCACCCCGACGATCTGCCGGGACCCTTGTGAGGCGTCCGTCGATCACGACCAGCAACACAGCACTCGATGTTCAGCCCTGGGCCTCGGACGGGGCAGTGAACGAGATCCAGGTATCGGGCGGCAGTTCCGGGCGCCCCGGTACCGGCCTGCGTTCCTCGGCCCACGCCTTGCCGGCGATCTCGGTGGCAACGCGACGCCAGAAGGCGACCGCGGTCGAGTTGCCCTGCTGAAAGGCGACCTCCCACGGCCCGGGGTGCTTCGCCACGACCTCCCGAACGGCACGCAGCCCGATCCCCGCCCTACGTACACCACGAACCACGAAGAAGCTGTTCAGCACGCGCGTCGGGGCGGTGAGGCTGCGGACGAGGGCGAGACCAACGGGGGACGCGTCACTGGTCAGGAGGTAGGGCGCCCAGTCGGCCTGGGTGAGGGCGGCGTGGAGCCGATCGCTTCGGTAGGTGCCGTCCGGGTTGGGCAGCACACCGCTGTACTCCGACATGTCATGTCGAAACAGCAGCCAGAGGCGCTCCAGTATCGGCCGGTCATCCGGATCGGCGAGGCGCACGGATACATCGGTCATGGATCTCCTCCGTGTGAAGCGGTGCGGTTCGGCGGTGGGCTGGGCATCTCGGGGTCGTTCAGCCGGCCCGTGGACGGTACAGGGCATGAAAAAAGCCTCCCTGGCGGAGGCGAGGCCCGACCCGGAAAGCGTAAGTGCTGAGACATAACTCATCAGGCTCACGAATGGGCAGTCAATTAGGTTACTGGTAAAGGTATTTAATGTTCGGTGCCGACGATGGTGATGGCCTCCGCGCCCGCATTGCGTAGTCGGGTGTTGGTCTGGAGGCCGGCCGTCCCGTTCGCCGGTGAGCTGGTCACCGTCAGGGGGCAGGAGGAGCGGCGCACCCCCGTGAAGGACGTCCGGATTCGGCCCAGCCACTTGGCCCTGCTCCCGGATTCCCGATTCCTGCTGGTGAGCGGCCGCGCGTTCCGGAACGAGACCGAGGGCTCGTGGACGTCCAACACTGTGGTGTTCTCCGCGCAGGGGAGACCTGAAGCGGAGTTCTGCGTCGGCGATGACATCTCTGCCCTGGTCACCGACGTCCACGGCGGCATCTGGACGGCCTACGGAGACGAAGGCATCTACGGCGGCCACCCCGAGTCGGGAGCGGGCCTGGCAGGCTGGAACATCCAGGGCCGGACGGCCTGGGTCCCCGAGGGACGGCTGCCCGACCACCCGCTGGAAGGCTGCACCGCCGCGACCGCGAACGAAATGGTGTGGCTCGTCTGGTACTCCGGCAGCAGCCGGGGCAGCACCTTCCTGACACAGATCTCTCCATCCACCGGCGAGGTGGCCAGCTCTCCCAGCCCCGTCCCCGATCCGGACGGGTTCGCGGTCCGCGGCAACCGGGCGGTACTCACCCGCCGGAACCACAACAAGCGGTCCGTCGAGCTCGTACGTGCCGAACTCGACGGCACCACCTGGGCAGTGACCAGCCGCCGCACGCTTCGCGTGCCCGGGCGAGTGGTCATGCGCTGCGGCCAAGGCCGCAACGGCTCCCTCTGGCTCCGCGCAGGCAACACCTGGCTCCGCACAGAGGCATGAACACCCCCGACACCATCGCAGCCGATCCAACTCCGACGGCAGGTGGTCCTGGTTCGACGTCGCGCAGAACCGGAGGCTGAAGCTCAAGCTCAGCACCCGCCTGAACCCTGATGTCCCATCTCGTCGAGCCCGATTGTCAGTGCCGGGTGCAAGACTGCCCGGCATGATCGAACCGAACCCGAAAGCGGATCTTCTCCGTTACCTGCAGGAGGGGCGCGACGCCCTGATATGGAAGCTCGATGGGCTCTCGGAGTACGACATCCGCCGCCCGCTGACCCCCACGGGTACGAACCTGCTGGGGCTGGTCAAGCACATCGCAGGCGTGGAGCTGGGGTACTTCGGTGACACGTTCGGGCGGCCGTTCTTTGCCGAGGATCCGCCGCCCTGGTGGTACACGGAGGACGCAGAACCCAATGCGGACATGTGGGCCACCGCGGACGAGTCGCGCGAAGACATCGTTGGGCTGTACCACCAGGCGTGGGAGCACTCCAACAGCACGATTGCGACGCTGGAGCTCGACGCGATCGGACACGTCCCGTGGTGGCCGGAGGAGCGGCGGGAGGTGACGCTGAACCACATCCTGGTGCGCGTCATCTCCGACACCCAACGGCACGCCGGCCACGCCGACATCGTGCGAGAGCTCATTGATGGATCCGTCGGATGCCAGGAGGGCAACGACAGCATGCCACCAGAAGATCGGGCATGGTGGGAGAAGCACCGGCGTCGGCTGGAGCGGGTAGCGCGAGAAGCCGACAACGGCTGATCCTGCTCTGCCCTGCTCCCGCCGACGGGCCGCCGCGCGTCCACCTCGCCCGCCGAGCGTGGCAGCGCGGTCAGCGGCTCCGAGCAGGCGGCCGCCCACCCGGTGAGCCGGCCCTGGACGAGCACCGCTCCTGTGACACTCGCGGGGCCACGACTTCTTGCTGAGACACCGAGTCCGGGCGCTCAACTGTTCAAGGAGGCCACATAGGGCGACAACTTGGCCGGATTCATGACCCACATGATCCGGTCGATTCCCTCCACGGACACATCCACGGACAGCAGAGCCACAGCGTTCCCGGCGGAGGAGACGAGCACGGCCGGCAGCCCGTTGGCCTCCGTCCACCGCAGCTCCGACCCGGGCCAGAAGCGCGGCGCGAAAGCCAGGAGGTACTTGGAGACGTGCGTTCGTCCGACGACCGGGATCTTCGAGGCGGCGCGTATCCCACCACCGTCGGAGTAGCTGATGACGTCTGCGGCAAGGACCTTTTCGAGCACTGTCAGGTTCCCGGTCCGTGCCGCGTCCAGGAACACTCCCAGCAGGCGCCGGTGGTCGGCGGGGCTGACCCGCTCCCTGCGCTCGGCGGCCAGGTGCTTGCGCGCCCGGCTGACCAGCTGGCGGGCGTTGGCCTCGGTCGTCTCCAGGATGTGCGCGACCTGCCGGTAGGGGTATTCGAATGCCTCGCGCAGCACGTAGGCGGCTCGTTCCACCGGGTTCAGCTTCTCGAGGAGCAGCAGGACCGCCAGTTCCACGGCCTCGGCCCGCTCCGCCCCCACCTGCGGGTCCAGGTCGGTGCTGACCGGCTCGGGCAGCCACGGACCCGTGTACGACTCCCGGCGCACCCGGGCGGACTGGGCGGAGTTGATGGCCAGACGGGTGGTGATCGTGGTCAGGAAGGCCGCCGGTTCGAGGACGTTCTCCCGGTCGGCCGCCTGCCAGCGCAGCCAGACGTCCTGCACGATGTCCTCGGCCTCCACCGCGCTGCCGAGCATCCGGTAGGCGATGCCGAACAGCTGGGGGCGTACGGCGAGGAAGTCCTTCGTCGCCCTGTTGAGGGAAGCGTCGTCGCCAGTGTGCATGGTCGCCCCTTCGGCTTGATCGCCGTCATCTTACAAACCGGGCGGAGCGGGGCGTTCGTTCAGCGGAACGCAGCCAGGTCGGCGCAGCTCTCCGGCTGCTGGTTGCTTCTCGCGTCCGTGCAGGGCGCCTTTCTCCTCTGCCAAGACCCTCTCGGACCTCGTACATGTCACAGATCCACACGCTGTTCGGTCAGCACTGCGAACGGTCATGGAGCAGCGTCCGAGTACGTGGCACACGGAGCGCCCCACCCATGACATGGCGGCCCACGGAAGGTGCACAACAGTGTCGGACAATCACGCAGCGCACATGCACGGAGCCGGCGACCGGGCGGCGTCCGAGAGTTGGATGACCGCGGCGCAAGTGCTTCAGGACGCCGCGCCGCTGACGATCCCCGAAGGCGCCTCGGCGATGACCGTCCAGATCGAGTGGGAGCCCGGCGACCCGGGAACCCCGCCGCACCGCCACTCCGGGCCCGCCTTCGGGTACGTCGTCGAGGGCGCGGTCCGCTTCGAGTTGGAGGGCGAACCCGAGCGGGTGGTGGGGGCCGGTGGCACGTTCTGGGAGCCGGGCGGCGACGTGATCCACTACCAGGACGGCAACGCGCTCAGCGACGCGCGTACCCGGTTCGTGGTGACCATGATGTGTGCGCCGGGAAAGCCCATGCTCGAACTCGTTCCCAAGGAGGAACTGGAGCAGCGCGTCCATCTGCGTGCGCCGCGGCCCACCGAGTGAGACCACCGGCGACGGCCGGGCACCCCGGTATCACCGTGCGCCGATGACAGCCTTGCTGCTCCTGCTCATCTTGCCGCGGTCGCCAGGCCGTCGGTCGCGGTCGGACCGGGCGCGACGGCGTTCACCGGACCCCGACGCTGCGAGGGCGATGGCTGTGGCCCGGCCGATGCCAGATCCCGCGCCCGTGACGACGGCGACGTGGCCCGAGAAGCGCAGTGGTGCGGAGCTGGAGATGAGGTTTCTCTGTTCGTTGCTTCGATGAACCCGGAAGCCCGCCTCTTTGTCGCAGGCCGGGGAAGGGGCGACGAGGAGGCGGGCGGCACGTCCGCCGACGTGCCCGGCGGCTCAGCCGAACTGGCCGGGCTGGTAGCTTCCGGCAGGCTGCTGGGTGATGACGTTGATGCGGTTGTAGGCGTTGATGACGGCGATGAGGCCGACCAGCGCGGCCAGTTGGTCCTCGTCGAAGTGCTTGGCGGCGTTCTCCCAGGCTTCGTCGGTGACCCCGCCGGCGGCGTCGGCGATCCGACTGCCCTGTTCCGTCAGCTCCAGCGCGGCACGTTCGGCGTCGGTGAAGACCGTGGCCTCCCGCCAGGCCGCCACCAGGTTGAGGCGCTGAGCGGTCTCGCCCGCGTGGGTGGCATCCTTGGTGTGCATGTCGGTGCAGAAGCCGCAGCCGTTGATCTGGCTCGCGCGGATCTTCACCAGTTCCTGTGTCGCGTGCGGCAGTGTCGAGTCCACGACCACCTTGTTGGCCGAATTGATGTGCTTCATGAGCTTGAGCCCAAGGGCACTGCCGAAGTAGTTGAGACGCGCATCCATAGTGTGCTCTCCTCGCCGTAGTGCGGATTCACACTGTTGACCGGGCCGTCCGGTGAAATGTGACGGACAGGCGGTGTGACCTGCATCATATTTCGGAGGGTATGTGCGCTTCTGTCATGACGTGCGTTCGTGCTGTGCCCCGCCGCCACGTCCGCGGAAGGGCAGGCGCTGTCTCCGTAACCCTGCGCCGCACCGGCAGGGAACGACCTTGCCTGTACACACCGTGTTCGATTGACACCGCAGACGGGCCGTGACCGGTGGCCCGGCCCCCGTCCGGCCCTCTCGGACTGCGCGGACTGCGCGGTCGGCCTGAGGCTGGAGGCCGGGCCAGGCGGCGGCGGACCGCGGGCCCGTGCAGTCGTCCTCCGCCATCGAGCAGCGGAGGAACCATGGCTGACCAGCACGAGGAGACCGGCCGCATCGTGGTCGGGGTGGACGGATCGGAGTCGTCGAAGCAGGCCCTGCGCTGGGCCGTGCGTCAGGCGGAGCTGACCGGTGGTGTGGTGGAGGCAGTGACCGCCTGGGACATTCCGCAGTTCCACGGCGCGCTCGGCTGGTTGCCCCCGTCGAGCAGCGACGAGGCGGCCCTGGAGGGCCGGGCGCGCAGAGAACTCGCGGAAGCCATCGAGGAGACCGTGGGATCGCAGCCGCCGGTGGAGGTGCGTACGGAGGCTCGCTACGGAACCGCTGCCGGTGTGCTGCTCGAAGCGTCCCGCGGCGCGTTCATGCTGGTGGTCGGAAGCCGCGGTCTCGGGGGCTTCTCGGGGCTGCTGCTGGGATCGGTGGCCCAGCACTGCACCCAGCACGCTGCCTGTCCGGTCGTCGTGGTCCGTGATGGTGACCAGTGAACCCGTGACGAGCCGCCGATACAGCAGGATGACATTGAGCCGTGTCGGTCGATCACCCGCGGATGGTGGCGACCACCAGAGCCATCGCCGAGCGCCTGTCAGCAGGTGACCGGCTGTTCTACCGCTACTCGCACGAGGAGACCTCCGACGGCCTGCCCGGCGACGAGGGCGACTTCGACCTGTGCAGTTTCTGGCTCGTCGACAATCTCATCGGGGAGGGACGGACCGAGGAAGCACCGTGGTACCCGGCCCCGGGACGCGAAGCCCCGTACCGGAGTTCAGCGCCGAGCCAGAGCCAGCACGCTCAGACCGAACATCAGGACGCCCAGGGGGAGACGGACCGACGGGACGTGTGCGATGCCGAGCACGACCTGGGCCGAGGCGAGTACCAGGAAACCCGACGCGTGCCAGACAGGCCGGGGCGAGCCGCCGCCCGGCTTCCACGCCAGCACCGCCGCGAGCACGTACAGCATCGATGCCCCGTACATCACACGGGCTCCGACACTGTGCAGCGTCTCTCCGTAGGACGCGGTCAGCAGCAGTCCGGCGGAGACCGCCTGAAGGAAAATGGTCAGGGTCTGCAGAGCGATCGCCCGCGGAGCGGGTGGCGTTCGTCCTGCACGATGTCTTCCGGTACCCGTTCGCCGAGATCGCCGGGGTTCTCGGCCGAACCCCCGCGGCCTGCAAGCAACTGGCGGCCTCCGCCCGGCGGCGGGTGGGCGTCGCGCGCGCTCCGGTGACGGCGACCGGCCGGACCGACGTGGTGCGGCGCGTCAAAGAGGCATGGGAGACCAACGACATCGCAGCCCTCGTCGGTCTTCTCGACCCGGCCGCCGTGATGACCGCCGACGGCGGCGGCATGGTCGGCACCGTCCTGCGCCCGGTCGAGGGCGGCGCGCGCATCGCCCAGTACATGGTCGCCATTGCCGACAAGGCCCCAGGGCTCGAACTCATGGAGCGGTCGGTCAACGGTGTGCCGGGCCTGGTCGCCCAGCGCGACGGCGCCGTCATGACCGTGGCCTCGTTCGATGTCTCCGACGGGCGCGTCACCCGGATCTGGGCGGTCCGCAACCCGGAGAAGCTGCGGCCGTGGGCGCTTGCCGGACGATGACCGTGCCGGACCGGGGTAGGCGTGGGTGCCGGAGCACGGGGCGGTCGGACGGGACTTGTCACAGATCGAGCCGACGGCGGTGGGGACTTCGGCGCGCCTTGTGCCGCTGGTCACCGTCCGGGGCGGTCGGCAGCATTGGCGGGCGTCGCACGGCGGGTCACCGCCCGACAGCCCGCGCGATCAGAGCCGGAGGTACGAGAACGAGGACGTCGTGTCCGGGGGATGGGCGGGGCAGTCCGACGCATGGCGGTGCCGCAACGTCCGCGAAGGAACAGCGTGATCACCGCCGTACGGCAAAACGCCACACCGGCAGTCCTCTCCGCCTCGCACAAAGTTGCCAATTACTGATGCCATCCGGACACCGAAGCCATGGCGAAGGGAGGGCGCGGCCGACAGGCTCTAGTGTCCTCGCTCGTGACTGAAATTTCCTCGTATCACCGTGTGACAGCTGATGCCTACGATGCCATCGCTGTTCTCTATGCCGAATTGCCCCGCGATGACCTCCACACTCTTCCGCTGGATCGCGCGGTGCTCGCCGCGTTCGCCGAGACTGTGCGGGCCGCTGGTTCCGGGCCAGTCGCCGAGTTGGGATGCGGCCCTGGACCTGTCACTGCCCACCTGCGGGATCTGGGGCTGGACGTCTTCGGTGTCGACCTGTCGCCGGTGATGATCGATCTCGCCCGCAAGACATACCCGGACCTGCGGTTCGAGATCGGTTCCATGGACGCCCTGGAGCTGACCGATGGACAGTTGCAGGGCATCGTGTCCTGGTATTCGGTCATTCACACCCCACCGCAGGGCGTGCGCCAGTACTTCGCCGAGTTCCGTCGGGTACTCGCGCCCGACGGAGCTCTTCTGCTTGCTTTCTTCGAGTCGGAGGGCGAGCCGATCACGACGTTCGACCACAAGGTGACGACGGCCTACCGATGGCCTGTCGACGACCTCGCGGAGCTGGCCGGTGAGGCCGGCTTCACCGAGGTCGGCCGGATGCTGCGCGAACCATGTGAGGGGGAACGGTTCCGCCGGGGGCATCTGCTGATGCGCGCAGGGAAGTGACTCCCGGCGGGCCGGGGAACCCTGAACCTCAATGGTGGCCAGGGCTCGGCAGGGAAGGCGTCCGTGACATTCGGCGGGCGGTGCGGAAACGGCCGGCCGTGGGACGACGCCGATGGTCGGGTGCGCGGACGCCGTACCCGGACAAGGGCTCAGGCGCTTGACCTTGACACAGTGACAAGGAATTCACTGTGGCCGAGGAGGTGGTCCTGATGACCATGCCGAAAGAGGGCACGAACACGACGCGAGTTCTCCAGGGGCTGGAGAACAACAACTCGTCGGTCCGGCTGCAGGCAGCGCTGACGGTCGGCACGACCCCGGACCCGGGGTTCGTCGGCAAGCTCATCGAGCGATGCGCCGTCGAGCCCGAGTTCTACGTACGCGAAATGCTGACGTGGGCACTCACCCGCCACGCCGCATCGATGACGGTCCCGGTGCTTCTCGGCGAAGTCCGCTCGGAGCGTGTGCAGGCAAGGAGCCAGGCCTTGCACACGCTGTCCAAGATCGGGGACCGGCAGGCGTGGCCGGCGATCACACCGGCGCTGCTGTCCGACGCCGACGACGAGGTGGCCCGGAGCGCCTGGCGGGCAGCGGTCGTGCTGGTGCCCGAAGGCGAGGAGTACGCGTTGGCCTTGGCGCTGGCGACGCAGCTCGGACGCGGCGAATGCGAGACGCAGCTGAGCCTCAGCCGGGCGCTGATCGCGCTCGGGGAGGTGATGCTGCCGGCACTGGGCGCCGCGACGACGGATCCCGACCCTCGCGTGCGGGCGCACGCGATCGCCACGGAACGGCTGTGGCACGACCCGGATGCCGGATTCGAGTTCGCGATCGAGGAGGCGAAGCGCATAGTGGCCCTCGGCGGGGCCGACGAGGAGGGGCGGTAGGCAGTGTTGATCGGTGATGTCGCGCAGCGGTCCGGGGTCAGCGCCCGCATGCTCAGGCATTACGAATCGCTCGGCCTGGTACGGCCGACGGGCCGTACCGGCTCCGGCTACCGGGAGTACTCCGGCGAGGACATCCGGCGAATCTTCCACATCGAGAGCCTGCGGTCCTTGGGGCTGTCGCTGCGCGATGTCGGGCGCGCGCTCGACGACCCCGGCTTCGCGCCCGCGGAGCTCGTCGACGACCTCATCCGCCGGACGCGAGACCGCATCGCAGCGGAGACGGAGTTGCTCACGCGACTCCGTCGGATCGGTGCCGCGGAACCCGCCGGCTGGGAGGAGGTTCTCCAGATCGTCACACTCCTCCAGGCGTTGGGGTCGAAGAACGCGGGAGCGCGGCAGCGCGCGGCCCTGTCCGCGGTCGAGGAAGTGCCCGTCCCGGTGGAAGCACTGGTCGAGGCCGTACTGAGCGAGCCGGACCCGAACGTCGCCGGAGCGCTTCGCTGGGCTCTGGCGCAATCGGGCGGGGACGGGCCGGCACTGCTGGCCCAGGGCCTCGGCTCACCCGCCGCCGAGGTACGGAAGCGTGCCGTCCAGTCCATCGCCGAGATTCCGAACAGTGAGGCGACCGCATTGCTGCACGACGCTCTTACCAACCCCGACATCGTGGTCCGCAGGTACGCGGCACTGGCACTCGGGGCACGTGGAGCAGCCGACGCGGTCCCGACGCTCATCGACATGATCGTCGAGGGGAGCAACGACGCCGACGCAGCCGATGCACTGAGCACGCTGGCGAGCGATCCCGCGCTGGAGGCCCGGATCGCTGCCGGGCTTGTCGACCGCCTTGCCCACAACACCGTTGAACTGCCCGGGCGACGACGGCTGACACAGGCGCTCGCGGACATCCCGGGAAGCCTGGTGTCATGTGCCCTCGCGGATCTGTCACATGACGAAGACCGTGCCGTTGCGCTTACCGCGACGTACATTCTCAAGCTGCGCAACACGCGATAGCGGGCATGGTGGCTCCGGACACTGATCGCGCCCGAAGCGTTCGGCGATGGCCGGCATCAGACTCTCGGCGAGGGCATCGGCATCGGCTGGTGCGCCACGGGTGCTCGGGCGGTGTGCCAGGCAGCCGTTCCTGGTCAGCCGGTCCCGGTCAGCTGGTCCCGGTCAGCTGGTCCCGGTCGCGAAAGGGCCGCCTTCGCCGAACGCGAGCCGCCCGAAGTTCTCGCCGATGCGGCGGTGTCCTGCCGGATCGGGATGGACTTCGTCGGGCAGCGGAAATTCTGCGTAGTCCTTCTCACCGTAGAGGGCACGGCCGTCGAGGTAGTGCAGGTTCGGGTCGTCGGCCGCCCGCTGCTCGACGATCCGGGCGAGTTCGTCGCGGATGACGTTGAGCGTCAGGCGCCCGGCAGCGCGTTCGGCCGGATCGCCTGTCGCTCTGAACCGCAGGGAGCCGGCGTCGAAGTCGGGTGCGAGAGGGCCGGGGGTGTCCTCCTGGACCGGGCACAGGATGGGGGACACGACCAGCAGTGGTGTGGTCGGATGCCCCTCACGGATGGTGTCGAGGAAGCCGTGGACCGCGGGGGAGAAGGCGCGCAGGCGCATGACATCGCTGTTGACGACGTTGATGCCGACCTTGACGCTGATCAGGTCCGCGGGTGCGTCCCTCATCGCACGGGCGGTGAACGGGTCGAGCAGCGCGCTGCCGCCGAACCCCAGGTTGACGAGATCCACCCGGCCCCGGGCGGCTGCCAGGGCCGGCCAGATGACGGTCGGATGAGTGGCGTTCGAGCCGTGGCTGATGGAACTGCCGTGGTGCAGCCACACCCTGCGCCCGCTGTCCGGAGCCTTCTCGACGGGCGCATCGGTGCGCAGGGCGATCAGTTCGGTGATCTCCGTATGCGGGAGCCAGATCTCGATGTCCTTGTCACCCATGGGCAGTTCGGTGAACCGGGCGGTGCCGGCATGCCCAGGTGACAGCTCGGAGGTCTGGGCGACCATGTCGGTGATCGTGCGTACGTTGCCGCCGGCCACCGTGGCCTGGGCGGCGAGACGACCATCGACCAGCAGGTCGTACACGCCGTCCGCCGGGGCCGGGAAGCCTCGGTAGACGCGTTTGGTGGGCAGTGTGTCCAGTTCGATCGTGGTGGCCCGGGTGCGGAAGACCAACCGCACGCCGGAGGGCTGGGCCTCGGCCACTGCCAGTTGGTCGTCGGGGATCTGCCGACGTGCCCGGGCGGGCAGCCGATGGGGCAGCAGACCGTGCGCGGTCGCTTCCACGTCGAGGAAGCCGCGCAGGATGTCCGTGGTGACAGGTGTGGTGATCGTGTCGTGCTCGGTGTTCATTTCCTCAGCCCGTTGACCAATATGTCTGGAACGTTCGGATGCGCGGGTGCCCGGCGCGGGTGACCGCCTCCGGCGGTGCGGGCGGCTGGTCAGGGTGTGGCCCGGTTCCGTAGCAGCGCGTCGAGGGAATCCACGATCCACACCCAGGATTCCTGCGAGTCGGGGGCGCTGTGCTCGAAGCCTCCGGCCAGCTCCAGGCTGACGTAGCCGTGGAAGACGCTGCCCAGCATCCGTACCGCGTGCGTCTGGTCCGGCTCCGTCAGGTCGTAGCCGCGCAGGATCGCCCGCGTCATCTGTGCGTGCCGCACTCCGGCGCTGGCGGCCGCCGTCTCGGGATCGAGTCTGAGGCGGGCGGCGGCGTAGCGGCCGGGGTGCTCCCGCGCATAGTCGCGATAGGCATCCGCAAAGGCGGCCAGGGCGTCCTTGCCGGCACGCCCGGCCACGGCATCGGCGACCCGGTCCGCGAGTTCCTCCAACGCGAACAGCGCGATCCGGGTCCTGAGCTCATGGGAGTTCTTCAGGTGCGAGTACAGACTCGCGACCTTGACGTCGAACCGCCGGGCGAGCGCCGAGACGGTCACCTGATCGAAACCGACCTCGTCGGCCAGTTCCGCTCCCGCCAGGGTCAGACGCGCCGGCGTCAGTCCCACTCTGGCCATGATCTTCCTCCCATCCAGCTATGGCTATTATGCATTTGCCTAAAGGCCTTAGGTAAACCAGCGTGTCCTTTGTGAGACCTCTGGCCGCGCGGGAGATCCGCACCGCCTTCGTGAACTGCACCAAGGGAGAGGCCAAGCGCCTGTCCTCGCCGAGCGGCCCCGCCTGCCCCGCCAAGCTCGTCGGCATGTCCGAGGGCCAGAGTTCATGTACGTGAGGTCAATGAGCACCGATCCCAGGGACGGTGCT
>NZ_JBSFET010000049.1:0-44508 GCF_053594575.1 Streptomyces sp. NPDC001880 | reverse complement strand
TCCGAACAGCTCCGCTATCAAGACGCTCCGGCGCCTTGCGATGCACCGCACCGGACGCCGCGCCCTGTCCGACCCTGATCCGCCGGACAGGCCCTGGGGGAGCGCGGTCGCCCCAGGCCGCTGAGCGGGCCCGGGGCGCCGGTGCAGGAGCTGACGAGCAGGGCGTCGACCAAGGGTCCGACGCGTTCCTTGTGACGCTCCCCGGAGGACCGCCTCACGGCAGGACCGTGATGCGGCCCTCCAGAGCGACGTCGATGGTCCCCAGCGTCCGGGCGCGCTCTGCGATCACCTCGGCGTCGACCGGGGCGTCCGCGACGGGCACCAGCACCTCGGCGTCGGCGAACCCGCTGACGCCGTCGCCGCCCCCGACCACGTAGTTCGTCGCCGCGACCGTGTAAGTGGCCTCCGGGTCGAGTGGCTGCCCGCCCACGCTGACGCCGCTCACGCGCGAGCCCACGGGGGCGGTCGGCGAGTAGGCGTACGTCATGCCGGAGACCTGCGGGAATCCGCCGCCGGAGTGCTCCACCCGTGAGACCGCGTCCTCCAGCGACTGCCGCAGCTCCGCGCCCGTGACCCGCACTTTCATGACCCGGTTGCTGAACGGGGCGATCGAGTAGGCGTCACGAAGCGTGAAGTCCGGCCCCGGCGCCTCGGCGCGCAGGCCACCCCCGTTCACCCAGCCGATGTCGGCCTGGTGCCGCTCGCGGAACGCGTCCGCGACGAAGTCGCCCAGCGTGGTCTCCTCGGACAGCCTGCCCTCGCGGCGGAGCGGGGTCCGCATGTCGGCCAGGACCTCGGAGAGCCGCTCGTCCATCTCATCGGCGTACCGCTTCTCGACCTCGCGCAGCTCCGGGTCCGGCGTGACCGTGTGGTCCACCTCGACCACCGATGGCTTCACCCGGTACTCGCCGCGCTGCTTGGTGATGTCCAGGCGGATCAGCGACCCGATGTTCCCCTCGGGTGCCATGAGCGGCACGTCGCCCTCGTACTCGATCGCCGAGTCGTACTCGGCGATCTCCTCGCCGAACACGGCGTCCAGCTCCGGCACGGCGCGCACCAGCTCGCGGTTCTCGTCCATCGGGTACTGGCTCACGGCCACGACGACATCGGCCTTGGCGTGCGCCTTCAGGTCGGCGACGGCGGCGCGGGCCGCCTTGACCGGGTCCGTCTCGACGACCTTCCCGGCGGCCGATGTCGTCTCGATCGCATCCGTGAGCCCCACGAACCCGACACGGACCTTGCCCACCCGCTGCACCGCCCAGGTGCCGTTGTCCACGAAAGGCGCCCCGTCGGCGTCGGTCAGGTTGGACGTGATCCACGGGAAGTCGGACGCCGCGACCAACTCGCGCGTGTGCTCCACACCGAAGTCGAAGTCGTGCTGCCCGAAGTTCGCCAGGTCCACGCCGACCTTGTTGAGCGCGTCGACCATGGGCACGCCCTTGTAGAGGCCGCCGAAGAGGGTGCCGCCGGCGAGGTCCCCGCCGAAGACGACGGCCGTGGCCGGGTTCTGCTCCTTGACCGAGCGCACCGCCGTGGCCAGTCGGGCGACGCCGCCCCGGTCCTGACCGCCGGTCAGGACCGGGCCGATCTCGTGCGCGTCGTTGAAGTACAGGAGGGACGCCGTGTGCTCGGGGTGCTCCTTGGCCTGCCCCTGAGTGGGCTTCGCTGCGGGCGCCTCGGCGGCCGCGAGCGTCGAGCCCGAGACGGTCAGCCCGGACGCGAGCGCGAACGTACTGAGGAGCCCGGCTGCGCGGGCGAGGGGACGGTGCATGGCAGAACCTCCGACGAACACATCACTTTCGGCTCGGCACGCTAGCCAGCGACGTTGACGGCGTGATCCCCCGCAGGTGAACGATGCGTGACCAGGGCCGGAGCGAACGGCCGGGCCGGGCCTGGTGGAGGGAATGGCAGTGTGAGTGGTGCCGAACGGCTCTCCGGCGCACCTGGGAGCAGCGAAACGGGCCGGGCCGGTTTGGGGCGGAGGCCGGCGGTCCCTGCCGAGTGCGGTGTGAACCGTTCCGGGTTCGGCGGAGATCAGCCGGTCGGGAGGGAAGGCCGGTCTGCCCGGCTTTGCTGACCTCCTCACGCGCCATCTCGGGCGCGCTTCTGGTCGCAGGTCATGGCCTGGGCGCTGAATGAGCAGTTCGGGTTCCGGACCGGGGCGGAGCCGGAATTCGCCCGCGGTTCGTTCGCCGGGCAGCGGTGGCCGGGGTGTCCTGGGCATGCGGCGTGGAACGGGCCCGGACGAATCATGTCGTCCGGGCCCGCGGGGCAGTGGTGAAGGCCGGCTCAGAACAGGCCCTTGTATCCCTGCCAGCCGGTGGCGATCTTCGTACGGCCGCCGAAGGAACCCTTGCCGTTGCCGTTGTTGCGCCAGACGGTGCCGGCGGTGTCGCGGGAGACGATGTCGGCCCTGCCGTCGCCGGTGATGTCGTCGACGCCCACGATCACGTTGTACGACGAGCCCCAGTCGTTGAAGACCTTCACGCGGCTCTTGAACTTGCCGGTCGCGGTGCCGTCGTAGCGCCACAGCTCGTTCGACCTGTCATGCACCAGCAGGTCGCCGTAACCGTCGCCGTTGAGGTCACCCGCGCCCAGGATCTTCTTGTAACCCGTCCACTTCGACGCGATCTTCACCTTGGCGGAGAGCTTGCCCGTGCTCGTCGCCTTGTACAGGTAGACATCGCCGGTCGAGGACTGACGTGCGATCAGGTCGGCCCGGCCGTCACCGCTGATGTCCCCGGGCGATGTCAGCACGTCGTACTGGTTCCAGCCCGTGCCCAGCGAGGTGTACGCGGTGGAAGACGTCACCGCCGCCCCGCACGCGGGCCGGTAGGCGCGCAGCGCACCGCTGCTGAACCGGACGAGCACGTCGTTGCACCGGTCACCGTTCAGGTCGCCGAAGGGCACCGCCTTCACCGTGGTCGGCCACCCGGAACCCGTTCGTTTCCCGGTGAACGTTCCCTTCCCCGTCCCGTACTGGTACGTCAGCCCGCCCGAGCCGTTCAGCGTCAGCAACTCGCCGAAGCCGTCCGATCCGACGAAGTCGCGACGGGCCGCGGCGGCTCCGGTGACCTTGACCGTGCCCGTCCTCGTCAGCGCCGCGCCCTGCCCGTCCGCGGGGGTGACGGTCAGCTTCCAGGTGTAGGCGCCGTTGGGCACCAGCCGGCCGGAGCCGTCCTTGCCGTTCCAGGCCGGGGTCACCACTCCGCGTGCCGGACCGCCGGAGAGCGTGCGCACGGCCGTACCGGCTCTGTTGTTGATCACGAGCTTCCAGGAGGCCGCGGGCTTGTTCAGCCACCACTTCGGGCTCCACTGCGCGGCGCCGCCCTTGACGTCCACCGAGGCGGCGACGGTGGCGTCGCGCTGGACGAGGGCGGAGACGGGGACGTCGCTGGAGGTGAGGCGGATGGTGTTGTCGGAGCGGAGCTGGGCGATCACGCCGGTGTACGGGTCGACGTCCCAGGCGTTCCCCTCGAACTTCCCGGCGGTATGCGAAACGGGCGTCCCGCTGCGGACGTCGATCACCTTCAGCAGGCCGGCCTCGACCGTCGCGACGAAGCCGTCGCCGAGCTGTGCCTGCTCCCAGCCGGAGCCGGAGACGAGGGTCAGGTTCCGCTTGGTGACGGTGTCGTAGACGCCCTGGCCCTCCGAGTCGAGCACGCAGTTCCACAGCAGCCACCGACCGACCGCCTGGAAGCCGTTCAGCAGGCAGCCGCGCCCGAACCACACCGGCTCGCCCTGCTGCCCGGTCAGCAGGTCGACGGGGACCACGGTGTCGTTGCCGGACATCACCCACACGGTGGTGCCCCACATCGCCCGCACGGTTTTCGTCGTCGTGTACACCGTGCGCCCGGTGTCGAGGTCGACGATCCGGGTCTCCGCAGCGCCGGTGCTGTCGTACGGCCTGGTCAGGGCGGCGAAGCGGCCGTCCGCGGCGGTCGCGGTCTGGTAGCTGCGGGAGCTGTCGATCCGGGTGCCGGGCAGCGACCCGGCGGCCCCGAGGAGCTGGGGCTGCTGAGCGCCGCTCGTGCCGTAGCCGGAGATGACCGTACGGCCGTCGCCGGTGTCGATGAGACGCGGACGGCCCTGCGAGTAGTCCTCCAGCACGATACGGCCGCGGGTGGTGCGAGCCCCCGCCGTGGGGGAGTCGGCCACGCCGGTCTCCCGGGTGTGCAGATACGACCAGTCACCCACGGGGTCCCGCTCCACGGTGGTCAACCGCCCCTGGGCGAGGGTCAGGTGAGAGACCGTGTGGGCGGTCTGCCGGGGGTACGCGTCCGCGATCCTGCGCACGGTGACCCCGCCGCCTTCGGCAGCCTCGACGAGGGAGACACCCCAGTGGTCCGTGTCTGTGCCGCCCGCGACCAGGAGCCCGCCGTCCGGAGTCGCCACGGCCTGCCGTGACGTCCTGGCCAGCAGCGTCCGCGGCACGGAGCCGTCGAGGGGGACGGCCTCGACCCGTGAGACCGCGCGACTGGTGTCGTAGCGGCCCAGGGACGAGTCGTACCGGGACACGATGGCGGTGTCACCGACCAGGCCCAGCACCTGTGCGATGTCGCCGACCGCTACGGTCCGCACGGCGGCGGCCGGGTCCTGGCGGGAGGCGACGTGCAGGGTGCCGTCGTAGAACCACACCAGGTGGGTGGGGCTGAGCGCGACCATGTTGTGCCACGACTGCACGGTGTACGGCAGGGCGGTGAAGCGCCCCTGCTCTACATCGAGCCATCCGGTGACTTCGTCGTCGCCCTTTCGGTACCGCACGACCTGTCCGTGCGCGTCACCCAGCCCCGCGGCGGACCACAGGTGGACGCCGGAGGGGACGCCTTCCACCGTGCGGTCGGTGACGGAGCCGTCGGCCCGGGCGTCCAGCAGATGCCACACGGAATCGGTGCCCGGGGTTCCCGCCGTCGTGACGACCGTCGACCCGAGGGTGCTGAAGTATGAGTGTCCGTCGGGGAGCGCGACCGTACTGACCTGGCCGGACGTCATGTTCCGCAGCGTCACGGCCCTGGCGGAGTCGTCGTAGCGGGCGACGACGTCCGAGCCCGCGCCGGCACTCGTGACGCCGTACACGTCCGTGCCCGAGGCGTCGACGACCGTGTCGACACCGTCGTACGTCGTCCACAGCTGGCCCCGCCCCTCCTCGTGCCGGAGGAACCCCGAGGGCCCCGCGCTCAGCAGGCCCGTCCGGGGAACCGTGGCCATGGTGGCCGGCACGACCACCTCTCCGGTGACCGCCGCCCCATGCGCACTGCCGGCCGTGAGCGGGCCGAGCCCGAGGGCGAGCGTGAAGGAAACAGCGGTGGCGGTGGCGCCTCGTACGAGCGCACGTCTGCCCATGCAGGGACCTCTCCGGGGACGATAGGCGAAGACTTGGAGGGACTTGTGCGCACGCCGTCGAGCCGCAGGTCATGGACGCGCGGCACGTATGACGTTCAGACACCCCCCCAGGCGAGTGGCCGGATATTAGCACTTGACGTGTACGTGACCTGCGGTCGGTCGGGGAGTGTGGTGATGACTGATCACCGCGCACTACAGCACGGCCCGGGTCCCCGACCTGGGCCCCCATCACGGATTGGGTGATCAGGCCCTCGGCGTCCGCTCGGGCCTGGAGCCGAGTGGCGATCCTGGCTCAGGTGCCATCACGCTGCCAGCGCCGGAACAGGTCATGGACCCGGTCCCACGGACGCCACACGTCCCACAGAACGTGATCACCCTTGGCCGACAGCGGGGTCAGGCATATGCACCCGTGGGGACCTGGCGGCAGACAGCTTGGTGCCGTCCTCCTTGACGGCGACGAGCACGAAGTCCACCGCCTGCGAGTAAAGCCACGGCCACCTGACGCTGGTGGTGTCACCCGGAACTTCGATACTCATGTAGGTGTGGAACCGCCCCTCATTTCCGGGGGAGGTAGCCGGGTACCAGACGCCGCTGTGCAGTTCATAGTGGTCCACGTCACCCGAAGTGCTCCCGGTCCAGCTGAGATCCACCCGGGAGCCGTCCGCGACACCGGTGAAGTCGGTGGCGGGCGCCGGGGCAGATGGAACGGCGACGGAGACGGCGGAACTGGGCAGCGCGCGAGCGGATTCGCTCAGGTACGGCTCCACGGAGAAGGAATTCGTCTCACCCGGAGTCACCGCTGCAACGCAGCTGAAGCGGAAGTGGTCGCTTTCGGCGACGTACGTGAGCTTGGTGCAGTACTCCGGTGGCGCTCCTTCCGCGGACGACGGGATGCCGACGCTGTGGTTGAGGCGGTACAGGTCCCATCGGATGGCGAAGGTGTCCTGGGGCAGGCTCCATTGCAGGAGAGCTTTGTTGTCGCCCTGGTAGGAGACGGTGACGTCGGTCGCCCGGGGATACCAGAAGGCATTCGCGTAGCTCTCGTCGCCGGCCTGGGCGGGGGCGACGTTGCCTGCGGCGTCATAGGCCTCGACGCGGTAGCCGACCGAGCTGCCCACGGCGGGTACGTAGTCGGTGAAAGTTGTGCCGGTCGTGCGGGCGACCTCTGCCCAGGTGCCGTGACCCGACACGATGCGGAGTACCCGGTAGCGTGCGGCGTCGGCCACGGGCTTCCAGGTGACGACGTAGCTCTCCCGCGTACGGTCGGTGCCCATGGCGACGGTGGCAACCGCGCGGGAGGGCGGGGTCCTGTCGGCGGTGCGGACGGCTTGGTCGGCGCTGCCGGTGGAGATGTTGCCTGCCTTGTCGTAGGCGCGGACCTCGTAGTAAAAGGTCTGGCCGGTGGCTGGCGGGGCGCCGGTGTAGCTGGTGCCGGTGGTGGTCGCCGCAAGGGTCCATACGCTGGTGCCCTGCAACCGCCGGTACACGCGGTAGCCGACGAGGTCCATCTCCTTGTTCTTGGCCCATTTGACGGTCGCCTTCAACGTGCTCGCATTGTAAGCGGCGGTGGCACCGCTGGGCGCGAGTGGCTGGACCTTGTCGACGGTGGCCGACGTCCGGGGCGCGTAACTCAACTTGACGTCGGCCGAACCGGTCCAGTTGACATAGTCGACGCGCAGGGTGTGCTTACCGGATGGGACGGTGACGTTGACGGTTTTTCTTACGGCCGTGGAGACGTTCTTCCAGAGGTCGATCTTGCGCGCACCGTCGATGTACACGCGTATGCCGTCCCGTGCCTCGGCGGCGAGGGTGAAGGGTCCGCCCGATCCGAAGTCGCGGGTAACGGTCCAGCGAACCGCGAAGTTGTTGGACGGCAGCCCGGCGGCCGGGGCGCCCGTTCCCCAGGACTGGTTGATCACCGAGTCGCAGTCGGTCTTCTTCGGCGTACCGGAGAACGTGGTGTTCGCGAAGAACTGGCGCTTGAACACCGGGGAGGTGCAGGTGACAGCGGCTGAGGCCGGTACGGCGGCAAGTAGGCCACCCGCTGTGGCGATGACGACCGCGGCGGACACGGATCTCAGTCGGATACGGTGCTTCACGTAGAGAGAGGCCCCTTCAGGCCCGGGCTCGCCCCCACAGCGTTGCAGCAGGGCGCGGGCAGGCGGGTAACGCGGACGAGGTGAGGGGGGAAGGCGCTGCGGGCGAGGCCGATCACGCGCTGAGCAGGCACTCTAATGGCCAAAGGCATCGCTGACCAGACTCCACGAGGATCCCGCTCGCAGGCCCGGTGCTCGGGGTGGCCGATGTCTGGGCACGGGACAGGAATGGTGCAGCGGCGCGGATCCGGTGCGCGGAGAAGGCGAGCCCGATGCCGCGCCACTGCCACCCACTGTCGCCCAAGGCCGGTGTCATCAGGCCGTAGTCGGGGCGGGCTCCCCTCCTCCGACATGGAGCAGAAACCGCCTGGATCGCTCGATCGGGTCGCCGGGTCGCCGGGTCGCCGGGTCGCCATTCGGCCAAGGCCGCTCCCATTTCACTTGGCGGCCGACTCAGTTCGAAAACCCGGACGAAGCGGTGAGTCACCTTTGGATGGATCTCGCCGTATTTCTTTACGGGGGCTGCGTTTCGTCGGTGATTCGAGAGGGTTTGTCGGCTGTTCTGTCGGAAGAAATTACTCGGAGGGTTGACTGTGCTGTCGTGATCGCGAAGGTGTGCGTAAAGGGGCTGGCTGTTCGCTTTCGTGATATAGTCCTGATGAATTTATAGGACGCCGCGAAAAAGGGGAATGGCGTGAATACCGAGAAGGTTACGGCTCGACGTCTTACGGCCGGAGAGGTCTCAGAATTGGACCTCCAGGACGACATCTTCGTCTCGGCGGTGATGGATGGCCTTCCTCTCGACTGCTACGCCCCGGCTTTCCTCACGAAGCCGGGTAAGAATTTCGAGGGAGGGTCCTTCACTGCGAGGACGATCTTCGGTGAGGAAATTCATGTTCTCCCGGACAATGCCGAAGAGCGCGGGATCTGGATTGCCGACAAGGCAGGGGAAGAAATCGAGGTTCTCCGGAGTGCCGGCGTCCTCCTGAACCTCGCACTCTTCGTGCCCGACGGGAACAAGGAATCGCTGGATTCGCTCTACTCCGCCGCACGGGACGCGTTCGGCGCGGGGATCGTTCAGCGCTGGAGCGAGGAAACCGTCGCGGTGCCGGATGTCAAGGTCGATCTGTACGAGGAGCCGGCCCGGGCGCGGAAGAACACGAACGGCCAGAACCGCGACCGCCGCGCCCTGGACATCTATCCGACCCGAGTGCGGTTCCTGGAGCCCAGCGAGGGCTGGAAGTTCATTGTCGAACCGCACAAGGAAATCGTCGATGACACACCGACGATCTGACCTGATGGCGGCCTAGAGGCCGCGCCGGAGGCACAAGCCCCTCCCGGTGGCGGATTCAAGAGGGCGTAGCAACCCGCTGGTCGAGCGGCTGTTGTCAGCAGTTCAGTCAGACGCTCGGCTGGAGTTTCCCAGCCGAGCGCTCTGCGTGGGCGGGAGCTGTTCCGGCGGGTGGTGCCGAATCGAACTCGCGCTCCGAGCTTGGGAATCACTTGGCACTTGGGCCGGCAAAGGGCTCTGACCTGCGGGAACGATGCCTAGCGGCCCGTTCTTGGCTGTCTCTTCCGCCCCCTTGTTCACCGCTGCGTACCGGCCCTACTGGCACGTTGTGGCACGACGGCGGATCATCCACGCCACTCGGCCAGGACGAGCGTGGCGTCGTCGGAGGTGGCATCGCCGCGGGCCCGTCTGAGCGTGTGGGACAGGTCGCGTGCCACCGCGCGGACCCCTCGGTCGGCCCTGTCCAGTTGATGGATCCAGGCGACCAGTTGGTCCTCGCCGAACTGTTCCTGCCCGTTCTTGCGCTCCTCGGTCAGGCCGTCGGTGAAGCAGAGGATGCGGTCCCCGGGAACGAGTGCCACTTCGCTGACCTGCGGCTGTGCTCCTCCGAAGCCGACGGGGAGGGTGGTGGGGCTGTCCAGGCGGCGTACGACGCGGTGTCCGCGGATCAGCATGGGGGCGGGATGTCCGGCGTTGACCCATTGGAGGTGGCCGGTGTTCGTGTCCAGCCGCATCATCTGCGCGGTGACGAAGTGGTCGGGGGCGAACTGCTCGGCCACGGCCCGGTCCATGAAGAGGTAGATCTCGGACAGCTCGACGCTGATCCGGCGGGCGTGCCGGTATGCGCCGATGGCGACGGTGGCCATCGTGGCCGCGTCCAGCCCGTGGCCCATGGCGTCGATCATGGCGAGGTGGAGGGCGTCCCCGTTCAGGGCGTAGTCGAAGCTGTCGCCGGCCACGTCGTAGGCGGGCTCCAGGACTCCGGCGACCGCGACGCGTGGCATCGACATGGCCAGTGGCGGCAGGAGCGCCCACTGGATCTCGGCTGCGACGCTCATCGGTTCGCTGCGGCGGGCGCGGAAGAACAGGTCGGTGTAGCCGTTCTGGGTCTGCAGCAGGTCGGCGGTCAGGCCCGCGATCCTGCGCAGGATGCGGCGGTCGTCGTCGACAACCGTGTCCAGGGTGACGGCCAGGACGCCTGCCTGTTCGCCGCCGTCCAGCAGCGGTAGGAGGACCCGTACCCCGTCGGTCAGCTTCTCCTCGACCGGGTGTGAGGTGAGGAAACACCGGCCTGCCTTCGAATGGTCGATGGGCAGGGGTTCGCCGCCCGTCAGTCCCTCGCCGGGCAGGGGGACCAGCCATTGCTGCCCGTAGTCCTGGAGCAGGATCTGCAGATCCCGGCCTCCCAGCCGGGCCACCGTGTCGGCGACGACCGGTCCCACCCGATGGGGTGGCAGCTCGTGCGCGCGGTCCAGGAGCCCACCCAGCAGCATCTCCCCGAAGCTCTCCGCGCGGTCGTCGTCACGATTCCCGTGCCGTCCGGTGGTCATTCCGTTGCCTCCACAAGGGCGGCGGTCTGCCGTGCCGACCTCGTCGCCGAGGCTGGTCAGGGTTTCTCGGAGTGGGGGTCCGCGCCGCTCGGGGGGCTGCTGGTGGCCGGCCAGGAGCGGGCCGGCTCCGCGACGTGCGCGGTGTCGACGGTGAGGTGGAGCCGCGTGCCTCCGCCCGGGGCGGGATAGCTGCGTTGCTCGTCGCCCGCGAAGCAGCGGCGGAGGACTTCGGCCACCGCCCGGGCGGCGTCGGGCGTGACGGCAACGATGCGGACTTCGGCATGCCCTGGCGCCGGCAGGGCTTCTGAGTCGTAGCGGGTCAAGGCGGAACCGTCCTTATCACCCGGGGTCGCTCCCGCGGGGCCGGAGCGACACAAAGGAGCGCGTACCGACACGTTCCCCCGTATCTCCACCCTACGTCCGACCGGCCCGTGCCCGTCGGCTCCGATCAGGAAGCCGACGACCGGGTCGTGCACCTCGACTCCTTCCCCGTCGGTGACGACACCGTCCTGATCACCTGCGGCGAAAACGACCACTTCGCCCTCCTGGTCGTCCCGCCGAACACCACGCCCGAGGCGGCACGCATCGCCATGGCCCGCGCCGTCCACGCCGACAACGTCACCCAGGCCGCCGAGATCCTCGTCGCCGATCTCCCCCGACCGACGGCCGCGCCACCGGAGCCCGCCTGATCGGGGTGCAGGGTTCAACTCCTCCGACACTCATCCTGCCCGGGGTCGTTGGGGGAGATATGTACCCCGTCCCCGACTCGGGCTTTCAGGCCATCCGGCTTCCGGCCCGACCGGCAGGTGGTCGTCTACCGGCGGCGAGTTCGGTGCGCTCGATGGCGGAGAAGTGGACGAAGTCGAAGCGGAGGCGTCCGGCGTCGACGAGGGAGCCGTGCTGGCGCGTGGTCGCTCGCCAGCGTGCGGCGGAGTATGTGGGTGGCGGAGTGGGAGCGGGCGACCGCATCGCGGTGGTCACCGTTGACCAGGTCTTCGGCGCGCGGCCGCTGCAGCGCGCGTTCCGGCTTACATCGGCTGATGATGGGAGTACGGCCGAACGCGCGGAGCTGAGCATGACGGGTTGGCGTGTCAGGGACTACACCCAGGAAGATCTCGAAGCGGTGATCCGAGTCGACGCGGAGAGCGGCACGGCCGAAGAGGCGCCTCTCTTTCCGCTCTCGGACACTGTGGCGGCCCTCCAGGCCCTCCACCCGGCGGTGGTGGCCACCGCGGACGAGGAGGTGGTCGGCGCCGCGGTGAGCAGGGTGGAGGGTGACCGGGCGTGGATCCTGTGCATCGGCATGGCGCCTGCCTGGCGGCACCAGGGGCTGGGCAGCGACCTGATCACGGCCCTGGAGGACCGGCTGTTCGCCGGTGGCGTCCGAACGGTGCACGCGGTCCTGCCCGATGGCGAGACCGGTGCCACCGCCCTGCGTAACTGCGGCTTCGGCGCCCGTCCGGGCCTGGTCTTCTTCGAGAAGCGCGGGCGAGTGACCCCTCAGGCGGTCAGCATGCTCTCGTCGCTCGGAGCGGAGCTGCCGCCAGGGGGACTGTGGCAGAAGGTCGCGGGCATGCAGAGGGAGAAGAAGCTCATCGAGCGGCGTCTGGTCCTGCCACTGGCCCATCCCGAAATGGCCGCCCAGCACGGGGTGGAGCTGCCGCGGGCGGTAATGATGTTCGGTCCGCCCGGGACCGGCAAGAGCACGTTCGCGCACGCGATAGCCAGCCGTCTGGGATGGCCGTTCCTCGAACTGTTCCCAGCCCGGCTGGCCGCCGAGTACGGGCTGGCCAGCGGGCTGAAAAGGCGCTTCGACGAGATCGCCCGGCTCGACCACGTCCTGGTCTTCATCGACGAGGTCGAGGAGATCGCGGGGACCCGGAGCGGTGCGGACGCGACCGCGGTCGGTGTCGTCAACGAACTGCTCAAGGCGATCGTCCGGTTCCGGGGCCAGGACGGGCGGCTGCTCGTCTGCGCCACGAACGACGTGACCACGCTCGACTCCGCGTTCCTGCGGCACGGCCGTTTCGACTACGTGCTGCCGATCGGCCCGCCCGACGACCGCGCGAGGACCGCGCTGTGGGAGAGCTATCTGACCCGAGCGGGCGCGGAGGCCGACGGCACGGCGCTGGCGTCCGCCAGCGAGGGGTTCACCCCTGCCGACATCGCCCATGTGGCGCGCACCGTTTCCCAAGCCCAATTCGAGCGTACCTTCGACACCGGAGCCCGGGCCCGCCCCACCACCGAGGACTACCTGCGCACGATCGGCGAAACCAGGCCCACGGTCAGCGCGGCCATGGCCCAGGAGTTCGCCCACCAGACCGAGAAGTTCGCCCGCATCTAGGCCGTTCCTTCCTCCTCGGCCACCAGGCCCCGTCCAACTGGCCGTAGAGCGTGGCCTTCGGGGCGAGGGACAAGCGGGCCGGGAACTCTGCGGCGAGGTCGCCGGGCGCGGTCCGGTCGAGGGTGCCTCAGGACAGCGCCGCCGATGCGGAAGGCTGACCCCCGAATTCACGGCGGCCGAGCCGAGAGTGCGGCGCCACCGTGGTGGGCGGCCCGGTCTCCTTCGGCGTCGGGCGGGATGCGACAGAGCCCGGCCGGAGTGTTGCGTACCGGCCGGGCTCCGGGCGTGCGGTGCCCTGGTCAGAGCCCCTCGTCGTGCAGGTCCTCTTCGCGCAGCAGGTCGTCCTCGCGGCGGCGCGAGCTCTCCTTCTGCCCGGGCTTCCGTCCCTGTTCACGGGCCTGCCTGCCCGGTCGGGGCTGCGCGGGGTCTCCGGGGCGATGGTGTTCCTGCGCCTCGCGGCCCCGGCCCTTGCCCGGCTCCTGACGCTTGTCCTGCGTACCGTCCATGACGGCGCTCCTCTTGATGCGTGGGGGTACGGATTCCTCTCGGATCACGCTGCCACGCACAGCGAAGGTCCGCATGATGGCGACTGCGAAGCGAGACACACGGATGACGCCCCGCCTGTCGGCCTCACAGCAGAGGGCGACTGACGGCAGCGACTCGGAATTTTGAGTAGCGTCCAGAACCAACCCGACGCGCCACGAGGGCACTTGTGGCACACGAGGGCACGCGGGCCCCGAGGGGTATGGACAGCAAACAAGCCCCAGGCAGGTGACCTGGGGCTTTGCAGTGGAGCGGGTGACGAGAATCGAACTCGCGCTCTGAGCTTGGGAATCAACCAGCGCGTGATCGCCAGACATGTTCCTGAGCAGCGGAAACGCTGCACAGGCGTGTTGCTGGCCGACGGCCGGACGGTGCGCTGTGGTGACCGCTTTTTCCCCTACGAATGGCACGTAGTGGCACGCGGGGTGTGTCGGATCGGCTGGAGCCGTGCATTTGGGTTCGGAGGGGACGAGGGGCGGCTGGCGTACCCGGATCCGGAATGGACGGGCGGGCTCTTCGGGCAGTTCGCCGGTCAGCAAGCCCGTTCCGGGCCCTGGGCGATTGCGGGAGATTCCGAGAGCGACAATTGTGGGTGGGTGCCGTGCTGGTCGGTCCATGGAGTCGGGTCGCGAGGTCCTGTCCGGTGGACCGGGTGCCGAGCCGGCGGGAGACGACGATGAACGGCTCGGTCCGTGTCGGACAGGTTGTCGGGGTACCACTGCGGATGCACTGGAGCGTGCCGCTGCTGGTCGTCCTGTTCGCGTACGGTCTTGGCCGCCAGACCCTCCCCGCGTGGACTCCAGGGCGCTCGGATGCGGTTTACACCTTCGCCAGTGCAGTGGGGGCCGTGCTGCTCATGGGCAGCCTCCTGCTCCACGAGACGGCACACGCTGCGACTGCCCGCAGGAAGAAGATCGCGGTACAGGATGTGACGCTGTGGGCGCTGGGCGGGATGACCCGGATGGGGCGACCGCCGACGGCCGCGGTGGCTTTCGCAGTGGCGATCAGCGGGCCGCTCACCAGCCTGGCCATTGGAAGCGCCGCGCTCGGAGCGGGAATCGGGCTGCACGCGATGTCCGGCTGGGCTGTGCCCGCCGCCGTTCTGGTGTGGCTCGGCTGGGCGAACCTGTTCCTGGGCGCATTCAATCTCCTTCCCGCTGCGCCGCTCGACGGCGGAAGGGTGGTGCAGGCGCTGTTGTGGTGGCGTACCGGAGACCGGGAACGTGCGGATCGGGCGGCCTCCCGAAGCGGTCAGGTCGTGGGCGGGCTGCTGATGGCCTTCGGCTGGATCTCCTTCCTGCGTGGGGCGCCGGGCGGGCTGTGGATCGTCTTCGTCGGTCTCTTCATCACGGTCGTTGCCGGCGCCGAACGGCAGCGCGCCGTGATCCACACAGCGCTGCGGGGCATCAAGGTGGCCGATGCCATGTCCAGCCCGGTGACCACCGGCGCCGACTGGCTGACCATCCGGCATTTCATCGACGAGGTGGCCGTGAACTCCCGCCATTCCGCCGTGCCGCTGCTCGATTTCGAAGGCCGTCCCAGCGGGATCGTATCGATACGCAAGCTTGCCCGGATACCGGGAGCGCGCCGGGAGGCGTTGCGCGTGCGCGAGGTGGCGATCCCGCTGTCACAGTGCGCGGTTGCCGCGCCGAGTGATCTTCTGAGTGAGGCTCTCGACAAGCTCCGCCCGGGTACGGGCATGCGCATTCTCGTCGTGGACGGGCACCATCTGGTGGGGATCGTCACCGCGAAGGACATTTCACGGCTGACCCAGCAGCACGCGCTGGGGGGCCGAGGGACAGACTGAGCCCTGCGCGACCTCGTAGCAGAAGCCCGCTCCGATGGTCAGGGCCGTCCGTGCCGGAAGTGCACGAACCAGTTCTGGGCTGCAGTCCGGCAGGGCGACACCATCTGAACGGAACACTCTGCGCCGCTGCCGACGTGCACGTCTACGCGTACGGGACCGCCGCACAGGACGCGGTCGACGGGGTCCGCATCGATGTGGGCCAGGTCGGCCGGCCTCCGGGAGAGGGGCGTTGCGGACCGTGCCCACCTCCTGGCCCCGGGGCTCCTGGCGCCTTCGCCCCGGAGGGGGACCGATCCGCCGGCTGTGAGGCGGCCACATGACGTCGGGCGCGTGGGCCTTATGGCGGCCGTCGTCGCAACGGCCCCAGCGCATTCACTCCGCCGGGGCCGCCCTTCCGGATCGTCACACGTGAGAGTGCTCGATCCACGTTTAATTGTACGACTGCGGGCCGGACGGACCGGGAGGGGAGAGCGGGCCATCGGGCAGGCCCCGTCCCCCTCGTTCGTGTGCGCGCAGGGGGCCGTGCAGGCCGTACGTGCCGGGCTGAGCGGTGGACGGCTCGGCCCTTGGACAGTCCGGCTCAGTCGCGTTCTTCTTCTTCGGCCTCCATGCGGCGGATTCCCTGGTGGGTCAGGGAGACCATCGCGGGTGTGTTGCCCGGTTCCCAGTCAACAGTGATCAGACCTTCGCCGGCGAGGTACGTGCAGGCGGCGGCCAGGTCTTCCTCCGGGATGCGCAGGTCGTTCTGCAGCTTGCGCCCAGGGACTCCGAGGAGACGGTTGCCTTCGGTGGCTTCGTAGAGGGCGGTCAGGACCCGCTCGCGGTAGATCTGCCGCTCGCGGAGGGTCGCCATGATCGAGTCCTTTCGTGCATGTGAAGGTCCGGTGCTTCTCAGACTTCGTTGCCGTGGGTGCCGGTGTGCGCGGACGGTCTGCTGGTGGTGAGCCAGGAGAGGGCCGGTCCTGCGGCGGATTCGGTGTCCACGGTGAGGTGGAGCCGGGTGCCGCCTCCGGGAGCGGGGTAGCTGCGCTGTTCCGTTCCGGCGAAGCAGCGACGGATTACTTCGGCGACCGCGCGGGCGGCTTCGGGAGTTGCGGCGACGATCCGGATCTCGGCGTGTCCTGCCTGCGGCAGGGGCTCGTTCTCGACGGGGTACAAGGCGGTGTGTTCCCTTCCGGGCGAAGCGAGAGGCCGACGGGTGGGTTGTCCCGGGTGTCGGGCGCCCCACCCGCGGCCTTCGGTCGGAGGAGCGGTCCGAGGTCAGGGCCAGATGCCCGTGAGCCTGCGGCTGGAGGCTTGCCCTGTCGAGGTGTGGTGGCCGTGGCTGTGGCCGGGTGGCCGGCTGATGGCCGGGAAGGGATCGCTGAAGTGGTGGACCGCGATGCGTGCGTCGTGCTGGGCGTTGAGCCGGTGGATCAGGAGCATGCCGAGCGCGATCAGGAGGGCGCCTGCCGCGAGCGTGATCAGGGTCTCCATGTCGTCATCTCCGCGTGTTCCCCGGCAGGGGAATCATCCGCGCGCCGACGACCGGGTGCCGGAGAGGCAGCAAGGACCCGCCATCGGTCTCCCAAGCCTCCTGGCTGCTTCGGGCGTCCCGCATACGGCGGCCGGTCGCGGCTTCGTCGGACATCAGCACACCTGCGGTGAGGACGCTGCCGGGGACGGCGGCGGCGGTCATCAGCCGGGCGGCTGCGGCGGGCTCGGTCTCGGGCGGGATCACCAGCAGGTCGCAGCGGCCTGCGGTGCAGGTGTAGGAGAGCAGGATCATCTTGTCGGGATCCTGTTCGGTGAACCAGCCCACGTGCACGATGTGCCCGGTGACGGGAACCTTGTGCGGGACGACGGGCCAGCGGGTCGGGTTCACCATGGCGCGCGTGATGCGTCCCCAACGCCCTTCCAGACGTCCTTCCAGCGCTTCGACCAGGGACGGAAGCTCAGTGAGCAGGTCGCGCGAGCGGGGCCACCAGGCACCGTCCAACTGGCCGGCGAGGGTGGTTTTCGGCGTGAGGGAAATGCGCGTCGGGAGCGGGGGAACAAGCGTCCGTGCCACTCCGCGTTCGACGGTCGTGGTCATGATGCGGACCCGTCTCCGGGCCGCCCTGCAGGACGGCCCAGTGTCTTGATCGCCGGAAACGACGTCCGCGTGGGAGCGGGTGTTCGAGTTACTCCCGGTACTTTGAGCCTACTCCGCGCCGCGGCCGGGCGAGCCGTTTTGGCCAGGTGATTTCCGACCGGGAACACCGCCCGGCTGATGCTCGTGGGCAGGCACGCGGAGTACCGTGACAACAAGGCGGTATCTCGCCGGCCATGAGGTGTCGGCGGCCCCGCGCAGGCAGGCGGACCACCATGGCCGAATCTGACACCCCCACCCCCCGGAGGCTCCTTCCGGACGAGATCCATCGGGCGGTGAAACCCGGCACGGCACTGCTCCGGCTGCAGACAACGCACTTTCGCGAAGGCATCCTTGACGGTGCCTGGTGGCCCCGCTCCCGGGACGTCACGGCCGAGCTGCCCGCCCTGATCGAGGTGCTCACCGCGCACCTCGGCCCCATCACGAGGGTCGGCCTGGACGCCGCCGCCTGGGAGGATGTCCCGACTCGTGTGGTCGTCGACGACCGGGTCGTGCACCTGGACTCCTTTCCCGTCGGCGACGACACCGCCCTCATCACGCGCGGCGACAATGACCACTTCGCCCTCTTGGTGGTGCCGCCGGACACGACACCCGACGCGGCACGAGACGCCATGGCCCGTGCGGTCGACACCGACAACGTCACCCAGGCTGCCGACATCCTTGTCGCCACGCTTGCCGAACCGGCGACCGAGCGCGAGGAGTCGGGATGATCGGAATGGTGGATCCGTGAGTGGGGGACCGACGACGTGGTGGACACCCGGGGCCGCAGGATCGGCGAGCTGGAGGCGAATTACGTCGACACCAGCACTGACGAGTCGGCCATGGCCGCGATCCGGGTCGGTTTGCCCACCCGCCAAGTCTGGTGTTCGTTCCTCTGGACGGTGCGACGGTGCGACGGTGGGCCCGGGTTATGTGAAGGTCGCCCATGACTAGGCACCGGTGAAGCAGTGCCCTGCGATCGGCACCGACGACGTACTTCCGGTCGGGGACGAGGATGCGGTCTTCCGGCACGGACCGGGAGCAAACCCGGCACCGCGCTCCGGGCGTGCTCAGCGAACTGCAGGTGCACGCCGAGGGCGTTCATGCGAGTTGGGGCATGCCGAAGGGTTCGGAAAGGCCCGAGAGATCCAGACAACAAAGCCCCGGGCCGCTGGCCTGGGGCTTTTTCATGGAGCGGGTGACGAGAATCGAACTCGCGCTCTGAGCTTGGGAATCTACGGTGCTTGGACTGCCACAGGGGCCTTGGCCTGCATGTTTGCCTGGACCGGGTGAGGTCGGCGAGGTCTCTGGGAGCCGTACGTGACCGCTGTTGTCCGCTTTGAAGGGCACGGATGGGGCACGGCGGCCGAGGGGCAGCCAGCCCCTCGTTGCGAACCGCATTCCTGTCGAACGGTCGGCATCCGTCAGACCATCAGTCCTCGTGCGGGGCCTCAAGCTCGTGAAGCCGTTCCCCGATGTCGTCGGCCCAGGTCTGTGCCCACCGGCGCAGCCCGGCAGTTGCCTGCGCGTCGAGTCCGTAGGCGGCGAATTCCGTGTCATCGATCCAGTCGGCTCCGCTCAGCCGCGCTTGAAGCTCGCTGAGGTCGAAGGAGTCGCGGGCATGGCGTCGGCCGAGCTCTTCGAGTTCGACGGGGCTCCAGCGGTTCGTGGCGGCCTGCACATCGATCAGGTCCCTGGCGAGTCCGCGGTCGGCCAGGGCGCGGACCTTGGTGCCGACGACATCTTCGAGGGACAGCACCAAGCCGTGTTCGGTGTGTACGGGTGGTCGCCAGAGTGCTTCCTTGAGGATGTCGACCTCGCACTCTTCGCGGCTGGCAGGGTCGGTGACGATCAGGCGTGCGGACAGTGGGTCTGTCTCCAGGGCTTCTACGTGCCATCCGCGCCGCTCCAGTCCGGTGCGCACGACGGTCGCGATGTCCTCCATGGGATCTGGGTTCTCGGTCGCGACATCGAGGTCCTGGCTGAGCCGGTCGACCAGGCCGTGTGCTTGGACCGCGTAGCCACCGGTGAGCACCAGAGGGTAATCACCGCCCACGGCGAGCACATCTGCGAGCAGGCGGCGGTGCAGTTCTGTGAGGTTCACGCAGCGGCCTGAACGCTGTGAGCCAGTTCGTCGAAGGAGCTCTCCCAGACCTCACGGACATCACGGCTGACCAGTGTGCGCAGTGTGGGCCACAGGCCGACGAGAAGGTCGCGATCGAGGTACCGGACCAGGTCGTCGTGCTGCCCTTCGGCCAGGACGATGCGGTAGTAGCTCATCCGCAGCCGGGGCTGATCGAGGTCGAACGTAGTGAGCCCCGACCATGCCAGGTGGAGCGGCAGACTCACTGTGCCGTGCTCGGGGCCGACAAGATCGGACAGCGCTGCGGGCAGGCGCCGAGCAAACTTGGCACGGCGGAGATCAGAAAGACCGGGCGGTGTTGCCATAGCTCGATTATCCAGGAAGAGCCAGTGGTGGGCTCCGCGATCCGCGGACGTACGCTCCCGCGGGCAGGCAGAGGGGTCGACCGGTGCCGTTCCGCCAGGGGTGAAGCTGTCAAAGAGGAAGCCCCGGGCCGTTGGCCTGGGGCTATACATGGAGCGGGTGACGAGAATCGAACTCGCGCTCTGAGCTTGGGAATCACCCTGCACTCGGTCCATGTATAGCCTGTGAACTGCGGGAACGCGCCTTGATGGCCTCGTCCTGATAGCGGCTTCAGCCCTTTGGTGACCGCTGATTACCGCCCCTTCTGGCACGTTGTGGCACGGCCACCTGCGTGGCGTCGGGAGAGACGCTGGGCGGGAGGAAAGTCGTGTTGCCCGGCGCGGTGGTGGGACTCGGCAGGATGCTCGGTTGTATGAGCGATAGCTCGATGTGCCGCCGCTCACGTATCCGATCCGAGGGCCTTGCCGGGCCGGTGGGCGGCAGAGCCGGGAGGCGGGGTGTCGCTCCTGTGCGGGGCACACCGGCACTAGCATGTCCGTCTTCCGGTCGGACGCAGCGCGCGACCGAGCGCACCATGCGTGATCGTTCAGGCGGGCGGCGCCCCTCGCAGATGACGCATGAGCTGCTCAAGTGCGTACCAGCTCTCGGCGGTCTCTCCGTCGCCGAGCGGGTAGTAGAAGCCGGGCCGGGCGTTCGGGCCCAGTCGCACCGGGCGTTCCTTGAGCGGTGTCCTGCTCGCGGTGTCGCGTCCTGCTTCCCGGACCTCCGCGGGGCCCAGCACGAAGGCGTAGGGCAGCGGCGGGTGCTCGAAGTGGGGCGGGGCGCTCAGGTCCCGGCGTGCCGCGCGCAGCTGGCACAGCATGGTCTTCAGTCCATGCCGGGTCACGAGTTCGTCGGCCAGCTCCGGCAGTGCCTCCAGGGTCGGCTTCTCACCGGGGCCGTAGCCGATGGTGAGGGTGATGTCCTCCTCTACGCCCTCCGGGGTGCGGATCACGCGCAGGGTGGCGACGGCGGGCTGGTTTGGGACGCCGACGACCACCGTCCAGGTGGGCCGTGGGGCACGTTCGTACGCCAGCTCGGTCAGCTGCCGCCTCGACCAGGCCAGACCGGCCGGTTCCGATGTCCCCCAGCTGGCCGGCGGGCCACCGGCCAACGCCTGCCAGGCGGCTTCCAGCGCGCCGCCGAGAACGAGGTCCGCCCTGGGAGGGTGCAGGGTGCGGAAGGAAAGGATGAGCTGACACTCGCCGCTGGGCCGAACCTCTGCGAAGGCGTCCGCCACCGGGGTCTCACCGTTCTCATCCCGGACCGGGGAGAAGGTGTCGTTCTGCCAGCGCAGCACTGCGCCGGTCAGTCCGTCGTAGTAGCCGCACCGTTCGTCCTGGACCACCCAACGCGAGGATGTGGACTGCAGCAGCATGCGGGTGGGCAGGGAGAGCCGGCTGTGCGACGGGGTGACGATCTGAAGGGACCGGTCGCTGTCCACGGTGGCCCGCAGTGCCTCGGAGAGCCAGCTGGTCATGGGGACGACCGGTCGGTCCTGGAGTACGACGGCAGCCTTGTTGGTGAGCATGTCGACGGCCGGCTGGGCAGCGGCGGGGGCCGGTACGGCGGTGATGCCGGAGACATCGACCGGGCTGGCCGCACCGACGGTGCCGGGGGCATCCGGCGGCCAAACCCTGCCGCCCAGAAGCATGGTCAGCCGTGCTGCGAAGGCACCCGCGAGCTGTTCGGCCTGGGGAACCCCCGCGGCGGCACGGGCCTCGACCCACCACGCCGGGCCGTCGCCGGACGGCTCGGCGCCGGGACCCAGCAGCCGAGCCGCCTCACCCCGCACCTGGAGCAGCAGCGGCACCTCGATCGAGACGAGTGGACGACCCTCAGCATCACACAGCTGGACCACGGCACCCTCGCCAGCAGCCTCGACCCGCAGGTCCGGGCCGCCCGCGAGCAGGCCCGCCAGCACGCTCAGCGCGTCCGGTACACGCTCGGTGAGCGCGATCACGTCCTTGGTCATGCGAAGTATTCTCCGATCATGCGTGGTCGGCTGTCGTCTTGATGCCGACGTCCGCGGCAGCACGGATCACCGTTCCGTATCCCACCGCCTGGTCCCAGGTCGTCAGCACCAGGCAAGCCGACAACCGCCCGATCTCGGGCGCACTGGGGCTGTTCATCAAGGCGACGAGGCCAGGGGCACAGAGCCGGTGCAGCAGGGACGTTCGAGCGCGTCGTGGATCACGTCGTCGATTTCGTCCGTCGGCTGACCGCCGAAATCCGTGTCGCACAATTCACGATGGCAGTGCATGGGACGGCTACTGGATCCTCTGCGTTCGTCGCCGACAAGCCGCCTGAAGAGCCGCTCGACTTCGAGACCAGAAGAATTGACAGATCAGCGAAAACCAGTCACCTGCTGCAGAACTGGTGGATTCCGACTAATGGGCCGCCAGGCCCTATTGTGATGGGCGGCGCGGAGGAATCACTCGTACTTGTCCGCCTCGCGCACCGATCCATGCCTCGAGTTCTGCGCCGGCCAGCTCTTGGGAAGATTCGCCGCTGAAGACAGTGATCGGCCCGAAAACGGTGCCCGTCAGGCCACGCACCACTGTAGTGTCGTCGACTTTGATCTCGAAGAAGTTCTCGTCAAGGACAGCATCGGTCAGGTCTGCCCCCCTCATGTCGGTGTCGATCAGCGAAGCACCGAGGAACCGTGCTCTGCGGAAGCTCGCTCCCGACGCGTCGACATCGCACAGCGAAGCCCGGACCATGTCCGTTCCGTCGAGCCGCGCTGATCGGAGCACCGCCTCGTCCAGGTTCGCCCTGACGAGATCAGCTCCGGTCAGATCCGCTCCGGTCAGATCGGCCGACTGAAGGTCGGCCCGGTAGAAGGACGTGCTGGCAAGTCGTACGCCTACCAGGATTGCGTCGGTGAACCATGCATTCGAGAAGTCTCCGCCCGAGAGGTCGGCGCCCCGGAAGTCACGGCCCATCCCGTTGAGGTTGTACTCACTCGAGGCAAGCCATTCCTGCAGTTGCCGTGTGGCGTCCGGATCAGTGGGGAGCACGTTCGGCTTCCAGTTCTTACGGATACCAGATGACACGATCTCCCCAACCGCGGCTTTCAACAGTTGCTTTGACGCTGTCGATTGCCGCTTGATTTGCATTCCGGATGTCAATAATTACTATACGTCCGCGCTTTTCGATCTGCTTCACCAGTTGTTTGTTGACCCATGCCTCATTGTTGGCCGGGTCGTACGCACCCTTGAACGGCTGGGACTTGTCGCGCACATTATTGAATGGAGGATAGTCGGAGTGGACGCCCTTGATGTCATAATACTCGCCGGTGGTTTCGGAATAGAACTCGCCCATATCGGCTTCCGGGCGGCGGATGTCCTTCGGGAGACGTCCGCTCTCCCGAAGGTCGAGGCCGACCCGGGCCTCATCCATCGATTTTTCATCGATCTGATTCTTGTGATCCGGGTCGTGCTTCAGGTGATCGAATTCTTCCGGAGCCCGCTTCTCCACGTCTTCCAGATGGCCCCAGTGCGCTGCCTTTTCCTCCGCCGTCAGCTCCGGAATCGGCTCGTTCACACGATCGCCGGGCGTCGTGCCTGTCTCACTCGAAGCATCCGATGTTCCTGTTCCCCCGTGCTCCTGCGTCTCCCCGCCGGGCGTGTGCTTCTCCACCTGGCCATCGGCACCGTCACCGGATCCGTGATCGGCGGAACCGGACGCAGGGTTGTCGCCGCCCGCGTCGCTGCTGTGGGCTCCGTCGCCGCCATGGGTGTGCTCCGAGTGGCCGCTCGCGCCCGTACCCGGGGTTTCGCCATGACCACCGCCGCGGGAAGGCGTGTACGAACCCGCGGCGCTGCCCGAGCCTCGACCGGCCGTCGGGTGGTCCGCGGCGTGGCCGCCCGTGGACGGCGTGTGGTGTGTGCCACCGCCATCCGTCAGGTGGGAACCACCGCCCGGGTGCGCCGAGCCGGTCGGGTGGCCCGCCGTGTTCTCCGCGCGGCTGGGTCCGCCCGCGCCCTCGAGCACCTTCTCCTCGCCGGGGGTGGTCTCGTGCGTGTTGGGCAGGTCGTCCTTGTGCGGCTCCCGGACGGGTTGGGTATCGGGAACGACGTTGCCGTGTTCGTCCCTGATGTACGCATCATCGCCGATGATGCGCTTGTTGCCCGCGTGGTCGACGTATTCATGGCCGGGGGGCGCGTCCACCCCACCTGTATGAGGCGGAGCCCCGGTGGGTGCGTTGCGGGCCATGTCGTCGATACCGGCCTGGCTGGCCTTCAGGCCCTCCATGAAGTCGCCGACCTTCAGCTTGGTGACACCCGCCGCCTTGCCGAGGTAACTCATCGGATCGACGAGTGCGCCCGCCTTGCCCAGCACGGTCGCGGCCTCCGCGCCCACACCCAGCTTTCCGGCCTTGCCGAGCTTGAGCAATGAGCCCGAACCGAGCGTCGCACCGTTGAAAAGCACGGCCCCGAACGCCCGCGAGGGATCCTTGTCCCACTCGTCCCACGCGACCAGCGACTTGCCGAAGTTGCGCAGAGCCGCCTTCTGCTTTTCACGGTCACTGTGGTCGACCGGGCCGAACATCTTGTCCATCGCCCAGTCATACGGCGTGATGATGTAGGCGCTGATACCGCCGAAGACACTACCGATGCCCGACCAGGTCTTCTTGAAATTGTCCCAGTCGAACACGTTGACCATGCTGCCCAGGCCCTTGATCGTGCCCCAGACGCCGTCGACGAAGAACCCCTTCAGCCCACCGCCGACGTGGTCCTTCGTCCACTCCCACGCAGCCCGTAGGCCCGTGTACTCACGCTCGTCGGCCGTCCCCCAGGGTGTTTCCTTGGCGTCCTTGACGTCGCTTTCCTTGAAGCCGTACATGCCGGCCTTGTGCGACCCGTCATCAACAACGAAGCGCGTACCGCCCACCAATGAAGTGATCTTGTTGGCCGCATCACGCTCGACGCCCTGGAACGCCACCCATGTTGTGCCGACCTCACGGACAAGACGCGCGTTCTCGTCGATCTTGTCCTGGTCCTTCTGCCAGTCGTCGTCTTCCTTGTTCTCCGCGACGAATTTCTCCGCATCCTCGCGGAGATGCTTCATCTTGTTCACCAGCGGACGGGCGGTCGACGCGAACTCGGTCAACGCACCACTGACGGACTCCAGCTTTTTCGCGAACTCATCCGCCTTGTCCCGCACCGGGACGGTCGAATTGAGCAACTCCTCCTGCTCGGGAGCGTCATAGACCGCGTCCAAGGCTTGGAAAGCGTTGTGAGTGTCCTTGCCCGTACCGCGAATGCTGGAGGCAGTCGTCTTCAGTGAAGTCGCCTGCGTCTCCAAGGCCTCCAGATCGCCCGTGAAGGTCGGTATCTTCTCCAGGTCAATCACTTCTTGAGACCCTTCAATTCTTCCGGAGTCGGAGCCTTGGAGTACTCCTTCTGCTTGTTCCTTGCCATCTCCAGATCGCCCTTGATGTACTCCTCAGTGGCCAGGCGCGCCCCGGTGATGGACTTCCCCGTCCGAACAGCAAGAAATTTCAATTCGCCGTTCGTATGGTCCTGGAACTCCTGCAACGCCTGAGCCACGGGGCCGAACGCGCCCCCTTGGGAATTTCGGTCCCGCCCAGAACCATCGTCCCCGCACACGTCGCGGCGCCCAGCAAGCCCTCGCCGTACGACGTGAACTCTTCCTCGAACTCGCCGCCGACCTCGGCTGTCCTGCTCAGGACTCCACGAACGCCATCCGGCTTGATGTCCCACTTGGACACGGTCCCCCCGCTCCGTAATCGTCTCTTTCCAGTGCCCCGGCGTCCGCCGATGGCCTCGACGGCGGCCGTGGCCCTGACCGGCGCCTGGTGCGCCGTGCCGTCGTTGTACCCCAACGTCGAGCGCGCGATGATCAAGCAGGTCTCGGTCACCATCTCGTGTCAGTCATCGGTCCGGTCAACACCGCTTGATCACAGCGCATTTCACGAGCTGGACACCGTCGCTTCCCAGGGCCCGCCGTCCGATCACCACGGCCTGCGCCGGTGTGTCATGTCTATCAACAGCGCATTACCACTTGCAAAGTGGATAGAGGAACGTCCACATACCTTTTACCGTAGCAGTGGTATTCATCATGGAATCAGCCACCGCTGCAATGCAGTTGCGGCAAAGTGCGGCTCGGCCAGACAGATGAGCAGCCGCGCTCGGCAGGGACGATATGGCAGCTGACCTCGGCGGGAGCCGGCCCATGCACTTGGGCAGGTCCTGTTCCGCCATCTTGACAAGGCCTTGGTCCGGCGGCGGCTGATTGGCTGCTTCCGCGCCTGCGGGCCGATGCGCTCCGAAGGGCAGATGACCTTGCGCCGGAGTTCGGCGCTCACGCCCCGCTCGCCGAACGGTTCGCCAAGGCTGCTCCGGGGCTGGTGGCGAGGGCGACACCAAGTCGACAGCGGATGTCCTCGCGATCCACTTTCCGACCATCCTCCGCAGGGAGCTCGGCGCGGCTCCTCGACCGGTTCGCGGAGGAAGAGCCTGACGGGCTGCCGTTCGTGGCGGAGGAGGGAGTCCCGCGGCTCACAGGCCAGACCCTCTCTGCCCGGTCCAGCGCCACACTGCCGATCAGTACTCGGACACGGATCGTCGACCAGCTCGTACGGGCTCGGCGCACAGCGGCGGACCACTGGGCATCTGGCACGGATATGGCACGCGACGCATGGAGCAGGTCTCAGACAACAAACAAGGCCCTGGTCTCTGACCAGGGCCTTCATCATGGAGCGGGTGACGAGAATCGAACTCGCGCTCTGAGCTTGGGAAGCTCATGTTCTACCATTAAACTACACCCGCGAAGCGGTGCCGCCTGAGCGGCGCCTACCGCCCCACACTGTACCCCATCGCAGGTCCCCGGCGTTTGAGCCGTGGGGCCTTTTTGTTGCGTGCGGAAGGTGGATGCGGGTGCCGTGGGCGGGAGTTGGGGGCGTAGCGTGGTGGTCGGAGTGCCGCCTGGAGTGGCGTCCTGTTCATCCCCTAATGTGGCTTTCTCGTCCAAGGCTTGTTGGGGAAGGGACTTGATGGACTCCATGGAGCGCACCGTCGTCCGCTGTGCCGAAGGGCACGTTTTCGCTACCGCTTCGTTCCCGATGCAGCAGCTCGGGGCCGGGCGGATCGGTCCCGGGCGGCTCATTCGCTGTCCGCGCTGTGCGCGGTTGCGGCATGCCGTGCCGGTGGTGTTCGAGCAGCGGTAAGCGGCGGTGGCAGGCGCGCGGGCGGTCCCGGATTGGGGTGGGCCCGCGCGTTCTGCGTATCCTCGGGGCGTGCTTCTCTCAGATAAGGACATCCGGGCCGAGATCGACGCCGGACGTGTGCGCATTGATCCGTTCGACGCGTCGATGGTGCAGCCCTCGAGCATCGATGTGCGGCTCGACCGCTACTTCCGGGTGTTCGAGAACCACCGCTATCCACATATTGATCCGGCCGTCGAACAAGCCGATCTGACGCGCATGGTCGAGCCGGACGGGGACGAGGCGTTCATCCTGCACCCCGGTGAGTTCGTGCTCGCTTCGACGTATGAGGTCATCTCGTTGCCCGACGATCTTGCGTCGCGGCTGGAGGGCAAGAGTTCGCTGGGGCGGCTCGGGCTTGTGACGCATTCCACCGCCGGGTTCATCGACCCCGGTTTCTCCGGGCACGTGACGCTGGAGCTGTCGAATCTCGCGACGCTGCCGATAAAGCTGTGGCCGGGGATGAAGATCGGGCAGCTGTGCATGTTCCGGCTGAGTTCGCCCTCGGAGTTCCCGTACGGCTCAGAGCGATACGGATCGCGGTACCAGGGCCAGCGCGGGCCGACCGCGTCGCGTTCATTCATGAATTTCCACCGGACCCAGGTGTGATGTCCCATGAGCGGTGAGGCGAGTGACGTGCGCGAGAACCTGACCTACGAGGGGTTCGGTCGCGCCGTGCGTGAGCTGGCGCAGACGGTGGCGGACGACGGGTACGAGCCCGATGTCGTGCTGAGCATCGCGCGCGGCGGGGTGTTCGTCGCCGGCGGGCTCGCCTACGCCCTGGATTGCAAGAACATTCATCTGGTGAACGTGGAGTTCTACACCGGCGTGGGCACCACGTTGGAAATGCCGGTCATGCTGGCGCCCGTTCCGAACGTCATCGACTTCTCGGACAAGAAGGTCCTGATCGCCGACGACGTCGCCGATACCGGGAAGACGCTGAAGCTGGTGCGTGATTTCTGTATCGATCATGTCGCCGAGGTGCGCAGCGCGGTCATCTACGAGAAGTCGCATTCGCTCGTGAAGTGCGAATACGTGTGGAAGAAGACCGACCGCTGGATCAACTTCCCGTGGAGCGTGGACAAGCCCGTCGTACGGCGCAGCGGGCAGGTTCTGGACGCCTGAGCAGGAACGTGGGAAACCCCCGGCACATTGTGTGTGCCGGGGGTTTCGGTGTCTTGGGGCGGGCGGGCCGGTGGCGTCAGAGCGTGCCCAGTTTGATGATCGACAGCAGTGCGATCAGCTGGATCGCGGACGCGCCCAGTGCCTTCGGCCACGGCAGGTCGTGCGATTTGCTCACCATCGAGGTGAAGAGCGCGGCCGAGGCCAGCCAGGTGATCCAGCCGAGAACCTGGACCAGGGAATTCTCGCCGCCGAGGAAGACCGCGAATATCAGGCGGGGCGCGTCCGTGATCGACATGATCAGCATGGACAGGCCCACCGTCGGCTGCCATGCGCCGTCGCCGCCCAGCTGGCGGGCGAGCGTGTGCGTGACCGCGCCCAGGACCAGGCCGCCGATGACGAAGCCGAGGCCCGTGATGACGACGTAGGGCACCGCTGCGGAGATCGTCGCGTGGATCGCGTCGTCCCGGGCCTGGTCGAAGCCGAAGAGCGCGAGCAGGCCGTACAGGAACGTGACGATCAGCGCCGGACCCCAGACGGGGTAGTCGCGCATCTGCCAGAACGTCGGCCCCGGGCGGAGCACGATGCCGGTGAGCAGTTCCTTCCAGCCCAGCCGGGGGCCCGCGGGCTGGGCGGGGGCCTGGCCGGCGCGGTAGGTGTCGCCGGGGCCGTAGGGGTCCTCGCCGATGCTGAACGCCTGGGTGTGGCCGGGGGAGTTGGCGTACGGGTCGCCCTGCTGGGGGGAACCGTGGGGGTGCTGGGGCTGGTGGTACGGGTCGCCGAAGTACTCCGGCTCACCGTGGCCGCCGCCCTGGCCGCCACCGTTGTAGCCGTGTCCGCCACCGCCGTTGCCGTGTCCGCCACCGCCGTTGCCGTAGCCGCCACCGCCGTAGCCGCCGCCACCGCCGTAGCCGCCGTTGCCGCCGTTGTTGTACGGGGGCGGGGCCGCGTTGCCTCCTGTCGGCGGCCAGGGCTGCTGGCCGTACGGCGGTGGTGCCTGTGTGCCGTACGGCTGCTGCCGCGGTTGCTGTTGCGCTTGCTGCGGGGTGCGGTTGTCCCGGCCGCGTCCGATCCTGAATCCAGCCACGTCATCGAACGTACCTGGTCCGGGGCGGTGTGGTCAGAGGGCCTGGGGAACCTGCCCGCCATTGCGGCCGAGCTGTGACATCCCCTAAGGGAACCCTGGGGGGACGGCCCCAGGGAGAGCGGGAAAGCGGAAGCGGCCGGTCCTGCCCCCGAGGCAGGTCCGGCCGCTTCCGTCGTGCGGCTGAGCGGGTTACTTCACCGGTTCCGGCTCCGGCGCGTCCGCCGACTCAGCCTCCCCGGCCGGGTCGGCAGGAGTCTTCACGGAGTCCAGCAGCAACTGCGAGACGTCGACCACCTGGACCGACTCCTTCGCCTTGCCGTCGTTCTTCTTGCCGTTGACCGAGTCGGTCAGCATGACCAGGCAGAACGGGCAGGCGGTGGAGACGATGTCCGGGTCGAGGGAGAGGGCCTCGTCGACGCGCTCGTTGTTGATGCGCTTGCCGATCCGCTCCTCCATCCACATCCGGGCACCACCGGCGCCGCAGCAGAAGCCGCGCTCCTTGTGGCGGTGCATCTCCTCGTTCCGCAGGCCCGGGACCTTCGCGATGATTTCGCGCGGCGGGGTGTAGATCTTGTTGTGACGGCCCAGGTAGCACGGGTCGTGGTACGTGATCAGGCCCTCGACCGGGGTCACCGGGATCAGCTTGCCCTCGTCGATGAGGTGCTGGAGCAGCTGGGTGTGGTGGATGACCTCGTACTCGCCGCCGAGCTGCGGGTACTCGTTGGCGATGGTGTTGAAGCAGTGCGGGCAGGTCGCGACGATCTTCTTCGACGACTTCGGCTTCTTCGTCGTCTCGTCCACCCCCCCGTCCTCGTCGAGGGACTCGCCGAACGCCATGTTCAGCATCGCGACGTTCTCCTGGCCGAGCTGCTGGAACAGCGGTTCGTTGCCCAGGCGGCGGGCGGAGTCACCGGTGCACTTCTCGTCGCCGCCCATGATCGCGAACTTGACGCCCGCGATGTGGAGGAGTTCGGCGAAGGCCTTGGTGGTCTTCTTCGCCCGGTCCTCCAGGGCGCCGGCACAGCCGACCCAGTACAGGTAGTCGATCTCCGTGAGGTCCTCGACGTCCTTGCCGACGATCGGGACCTCGAAGTCGACCTCCTTGGTCCACTCGACGCGCTGCTTCTTCGCCAGGCCCCAGGGGTTGCCCTTCTTCTCCAGGTTCTTGAGCATCGTGCCCGCCTCGGACGGGAACGCGGACTCGATCATCACCTGGTAGCGGCGCATGTCGACGATGTGGTCGATGTGCTCGATGTCGACCGGGCACTGCTCCACGCACGCACCGCAGGTGGTGCAGGACCACAGCACGTCCGGGTCGATGACGCCGTTCTCCTCGACCGTGCCGATCAGCGGGCGCTCGGCCTCGGCGAGAGCCGCGGCCGGTACGTCCTTCAGCTGCTCCTCGGACGCCTTCTCCTCGCCCTCCATCGTCTTGCCGCCGCCGGCCAGCAGGTACGGGGCCTTGGCGTGCGCGTGGTCGCGCAGGGACATGATCAGGAGCTTGGGGGAGAGCGGCTTGCCGGTGTTCCAGGCGGGGCACTGCGACTGGCAGCGGCCGCACTCGGTGCAGGTGGAGAAGTCCAGCAGGCCCTTCCAGGAGAAGTGCTCGATCTGCGAGACGCCGTAGACGTCGTCCTCGCCCGGGTCCTCGAAGTCGATCTCCTTGCCGCCGGAGGTCATCGGCAGCAGCTCGCCGAGCGAGGTCTCGCCCTTGGCGTTGCGCTTGAACCAGATGTTCGGGAAGGCCAGGAAGCGGTGCCAGGCGACACCCATGTCCTGCTTCAGCGCGACCGTGATCATCCAGATGAAGGAGGTCGCGATCTTCAGACCGGCGAAGAAGTAGGTGAGGTTCTGGAGAGTGGAGAGGTCCATGCCCTCCAGCCACTTGACGACCGGGTACGAGATGAAGAAGGAGGCCTCGTAGCCGTCGACGTGGTGCTGGGCGCCTTCGAGGGCGTGCAGCATGAAGATGCAGACGCCGACGATGAGGATGACGCCCTCGACGAAGTACGCCTGGCCGAAGTTGGACCCGGCGAAGCGGGACTTGCGGCCCGGCTTGCGCGGGTGGGCCAGCTGGCGGATGACGATCAGGACCAGGATGCCGAGCACGGTCATCGTGCCGATGAACTCGACGAAGACGTTGTACGGCGCCCAGTCGCCGATGATCGGCAGGAGCCAATCGGCCTTGAAGAGCTGACCGATGGCGTTGACGATCGTCAGCAGCAGCGAGAAGAAGCCCACCGCCACGAACCAGTGCGCGACACCGACGATGCCCCAGCGGTTCATCCGGGTGTGGCCGAGGAACTCCCTGGCCACGGTGACGGTGCGCTGTGCGGGCTCGTCCGTGCGGGTGCCCGCGGGCACGTTCTGGCCGAGCCGCATGAAGTTGTAGATCTGCAGGAGGGCGCGGAGGAACAGGGCCACGCCGACCACGATCAGAACCAGCGACACGATGATCGCGGCGAGTTGCATTTGGGGGCTCCTCGGGCCTGCGAGGGTGGGATCCAGCGTCAATGAGCGAGTACTGGCGATTATCCGTGATTACTAAGCAGTAACTTAATCAGTCTGTGCTGACACTACCCACTTCTTCCGTCGCGCTGTAGCCGGACAGGCGGTGATCTGTGTCGCTCGGGCGCGCCTTTCCGTGCCGGGTGAGCCCTCGGGCCGCCTCGCGCAGCGGGGCGTGCGCGGCCCTCGCCAGGATGGCCAGGTCCGTCCTCACCCCGTGGTGCTCGGCGTAGTGCTGGTCGAGCAGGGCCGGCTCGTCCCACGGCATTCCGGAGCGGGAGCGGACCTGTGCCAGGCCGGTGAGGCCGGGCTTCAGTTCCTGGCGCCAGTGTCTCGCGGCGGGGGAGGTGTCCGGTGCCGCGGTGCGCTCCGCCTCCGCCTCGTCCGGGGTCAGGGGCTCCGGGCCGACCAGGGAGAGGTCTCCCCGTACGACGTACGGCAGCCTGGAGAGCAGGTCGAGCCCGAGCCGGCGGGTGCTCAGTGAGCGCAGTACGAAGACGTGGCCGTCCAGGCCGACCCGGGGCGAGTGGGTCAGTACGCCGCCGGGGGGCCGCCGCGCCGCCAGGACGGCGGCGCCCGCGGCGAGCAGGGGAGAGGTCAGGGCCAGGAGGGCCGAGCCGAGGGTCAGGTCCAGTACGCGCTTGGCCGACGGCCGGTCCCGGTGCGGCTTCCATGGCCACGTATGCACCCGCGCCCGCGCCCGTGCGCTCACTGCCCTCTGTCCCTGCTGTGTCTGCGTCTGCATCGTTCGCACCTGCCCGGGGTTCGTGGCGGATCGAGTGCCGGTTTTGCGTGACTCACGCCATTTGTGACAGAACGATCCCATGAGGCGATGATGGGGTGGCGTTGCGCCGCTGGGGTGCGGAGTGTCGTGCGCGATCGGCCCGTGCGCGCCCTGTGCGCGCCTTGTTGCGCATGCCTCCGGGGCGGGAAACCGCAGCTGGCGCTGGGGGCGTGCACGATAGTTGAGCCTCTACGACTCAAGTCTGTTGACAGTGGGGCGGGTGTCATGCATCCTTGAGCCAGATCCACTCAAGTAGTCAAGTTGGAGGAACTGAAATGGCACGTGCGGTCGGCATCGACCTGGGCACGACTAACTCCGTCGTCAGCGTTCTCGAAGGCGGCGAGCCCACCGTCATCACCAACGCAGAGGGCGCCAGGACCACGCCGTCCGTCGTCGCCTTCGCGAAGAACGGCGAGGTGCTGGTCGGCGAGGTCGCCAAGCGCCAGGCAGTGACGAACGTCGACAGGACCATCCGCTCCGTCAAGCGCCACATGGGCACTGACTGGAAGATCGACCTGGACGGCAAGACCTTCAACCCGCAGCAGATGAGCGCCTTCGTGCTGCAGAAGCTGAAGCGTGACGCCGAGTCGTACCTGGGCGAGAAGGTGACCGACGCGGTCATCACCGTCCCCGCGTACTTCAACGACTCCGAGCGTCAGGCGACGAAGGAGGCCGGCGAGATCGCGGGCCTGAACGTCCTGCGCATCGTCAACGAGCCGACCGCCGCCGCGCTGGCGTACGGGCTCGACAAGGACGACCAGACGATCCTCGTCTTCGACCTCGGTGGCGGCACCTTCGACGTCTCGCTCCTGGAGATCGGCGACGGCGTCGTGGAGGTGAAGGCCACCAACGGTGACAACCACCTCGGTGGTGACGACTGGGACCAGCGCGTCGTCGAATACCTGGTGAAGCAGTTCGCCAACGGCCACGGCGTGGACCTGTCCAAGGACAAGATGGCGCTCCAGCGTCTGCGCGAGGCCGCGGAGAAGGCGAAGATCGAGCTCTCGTCCTCGACCGAGACCACGATCAACCTTCCGTACATCACGGCGTCCGCCGAGGGCCCGCTGCACCTGGACGAGAAGCTCACGCGCTCGCAGTTCCAGCAGCTCACCGCTGACCTCCTGGACCGCTGCAAGACGCCGTTCCACAACGTCATCAAGGACGCGGGCATCCAGCTCACCGAGATCGACCACGTCGTTCTCGTCGGTGGCTCCACCCGTATGCCGGCCGTCGCCGAGCTCGTCAAGGAGCTGACCGGTGGCCAGGAGGCCAACAAGGGTGTGAACCCGGACGAGGTCGTCGCCATCGGCGCCTCGCTCCAGGCCGGTGTCCTCAAGGGCGAGGTCAAGGACGTCCTGCTCCTCGACGTCACCCCGCTGTCCCTCGGTATCGAGACCAAGGGCGGCATCATGACCAAGCTCATCGAGCGCAACACCACGATCCCGACCAAGCGCTCCGAGATCTTCACGACGGCCGAGGACAACCAGCCGTCCGTGCAGATCCAGGTCTACCAGGGCGAGCGCGAGATCGCGGCGTACAACAAGAAGCTCGGAATGTTCGAGCTGACCGGCCTGCCGCCGGCCCCGCGCGGCGTCCCGCAGATCGAGGTCGCGTTCGACATCGACGCGAACGGCATCATGCACGTCGCCGCCAAGGACCTCGGCACCGGCAAGGAGCAGAAGATGACCGTCACCGGCGGCTCCTCGCTGCCGAAGGACGAGGTCAACCGGATGCGTGAGGAGGCCGAGCAGTACGCGGAGGAGGACCACCGCCGCCGCGAGGCCGCCGAGTCGCGCAACCAGGGCGAGCAGCTCGTCTACCAGACGGAGAAGTTCCTCAAGGACAACGAGGACAAGGTCCCCGGCGACGTGAAGACGGAGGTGGAGACCGCGCTCAACGAGCTGAAGGAGAAGCTCAAGGGCGAGGACACCGCCGAGATCCGCACCGCCACCGAGAAGGTCGCGGCCGTCTCGCAGAAGCTCGGCCAGGCGATGTACGCCAGCGCCCAGGCCGACGGCGGCCCGCAGGGTGACCCGCAGCCGGGCGCCCAGCAGGCCAAGGCCGACGACGACGTCGTCGACGCCGAGATCGTGGACGACGAGAAGGACGCCAAGGGCGGTGCGGTGTGACCGAGGAGACTCCGGGCTTCGAGGAGAAGCCCGACGTCCCCTCCGGCGCCACCCCTGACGGAGCTGAGCCGAAGGACGCCACTTCCTCCTCTTCGGAGGAGGGGGCGGCCCCGGCCGGGGACGCAGTACAGACAGTCGGCCTGACGGCCCAGCTGGACCAGGTCCGCACCGCGCTCAACGAGCGCACGGGCGACCTCCAGCGGCTCCAGGCCGAGTACCAGAACTACCGCCGCCGCGTCGAGCGGGACCGGGCCACGGTCAAGGAGATCGCCGTGGCGGGGATCCTGTCGGAGATCCTGCCCGTGCTCGACGACGTCGGCCGGGCCCGGGACCACGGCGAGCTCGTGGGCGGGTTCAAGTCGGTGGCCGAGTCTCTCGAGACGGTCGTCGCCAAGCTGGGCCTGCAGCAGTTCGGCAAGGAGGGCGAGCCCTTCGACCCGACGATCCACGAAGCCCTGATGCACTCGTATGCGCCGGATGTCACCGAGACGACCTGCGTGGCGATCCTGCAGCCGGGGTATCGGATCGGCGAGCGCACCATCCGCCCCGCGCGGGTGGCGGTGGCCGAACCCCAGCCGGGTGCGACACCGGCCGCAGCCAAGGAAGAGAAGGCAACCGACGAGGAGAGCGGTGGCACCGAGGAGGTCTGACATCCCGTCTGACCACCTCGCCGCACACCGCCCGGCCATGCGACCGGCCCGCAGGCCGGTCGCATGGCCGATCGTCCGGAAGGAGGGACGTCGATGAGCACGAAGGACTTCGTCGAGAAGGACTACTACAAGGTCCTCGGCGTCCCCAAGGACGCCACCGACGCCGAGATCAAGAAGGCGTACCGGAAGCTCGCCCGCGAGTTCCACCCGGACGCCAACAAGGGCGACGACAAGGCGGAGGAGCGCTTCAAGGAGATCTCCGAGGCGAACGACGTCCTCGGTGACAGCAAGAAGCGCAAGGAGTACGACGAGGCACGCGCACTTTTCGGCAACGGCGGCTTCAGGGCCGGCCCCGGAGGCGCCGGAGGCAACTTCAACTTCGACCTCGGCGACCTCTTCGGAGGCGCCCAGGGCGGGGGCCAGGGCGGAGCCGGCGGTTTCGGCGGCGGCGGTCTGGGCGATGTCTTCGGCGGCCTGTTCAACCGGGGCGGTACGGGGACACGGGTGCAGCCGCGCCGCGGCCAGGACATCGAGTCCGAGGTGACGCTCAGCTTCACCGAGGCGGTCGACGGGGCCACGGTCCCGCTGCGGATGTCCAGCCAGGCGCCCTGCAAGGCGTGTTCCGGCACCGGTGACAAGAACGGCACCCCCAGGGTCTGCCCGACCTGTCTCGGCACCGGCCAGGTCTCGCGCGGCACCGGCGGCGGCTTCTCGCTCACCGACCCCTGCGTGGACTGCAAGGGCCGGGGCCTCATCGCCCAGGACCCCTGCGACGTCTGCAAGGGCAGCGGGCGGGCGAAGTCCTCCCGCACCATGCAGGTCAGGATTCCGGCGGGCGTCTCGGACGGCCAGCGGATCCGGCTGCGCGGCAAGGGCGGTCCGGGCGAGCGCGGTGGACCGGCCGGCGATCTGTACGTCGTGGTCCACGTCGACGCCCACCCGGTCTTCGGCCGCAGGGGCGACAACCTCACGGTCACCGTGCCCGTCGACTTCACGGAGGCGGCGCTCGGCGGCGAGGTGAAGGTGCCCACGCTCGGCGGTCCGCCGGTCACCCTGAAGCTGCCCGCGGGCACGCCCAACGGGCGCACGATGCGCGCCCGCGGCAAGGGCGCCGTACGCAAGGACGGCACCCGGGGCGACCTGCTCGTCACCGTCGAGGTGGCGGTCCCCAAGGGCCTCAGCGACGAGGCCAGGGACGCACTGGAGGCATACCGGAAGGCGACCGCGGGCCAGGACCCGCGGGCGGAACTGTTCCAGGCGGCGAAGGGAGCTTGAGGTGGACGGCCGACGACGCAATCCGTACGAACTGACCGATGAATCACCGGTGTACGTGATCTCGATCGCGGCCCAGCTCTCGGGCCTGCATCCGCAGACGCTGCGCCAGTACGACCGTCTCGGCCTGGTCTCGCCCGACCGCACGGCCGGGCGCGGCAGGCGCTACTCGGCCCGCGACATCGAGCTGCTGCGCACCGTGCAGCAGCTGTCGCAGGACGAGGGAATCAACCTCGCCGGCATCAAGCGCATCATCGAGCTGGAGAACCAGGTCGCCGCGCTCCAGCAGCGCGTCGCCGAGCTCTCGGCGGCCGTGGACGGCGCGGCGCAGGCGATGCAGCAGCGCGAGGCCCAGGTCCACGCCTCGTACCGGCGCGATCTGGTGCCCTATCAGGACGTGCAGCAGACCAGCGCCTTGGTGGTCTGGCGGCCGAAGCGGCCGAAGGACTGAACGGACCGGTCATGGGCCGGGGGGCCGACTCACGGGTCGGCTGCCCGGCCCTTTGCCGTACGCCTACGCGAACGGGAGAAGCTGCTGCGGGGTGGGGCGGGGGCCTCAGTTCTGCTCCTCTTCCAGGATCCCCGACCGGGCTATCAGATACCCGAGCTGGGCCCGGCTGTTGCTGCCGAGTGCGGCGGCGAGTTTGGCGACGTGGGCCCGGCAGGTGCGGACGTTCATGCCGAGACGGCGGGCGATGGAGTCGTCGACATGGCCCTCCACCAGGAGCTGGGCGATGGAGCGCTGGACCCCGCTGATGCCCAGGGAGGTCGGTTCGTACTTGACCTCCTCCTGCAGTGGAGCCGCTCTGGCCCAGAACTGCTCGAACACGTTGGCCAGGTACTGCACGAGCCCGGGGTGGCGGAGTTCCAGGGCGACTTGGTCGTCGTCGCTGGCCGGGATGAAGGCGACGGTCCGGTCGAACACGATCAGGCGGCCGATGAGCTCTTCGAGCGTGCGTATTTCCATGTTGTCGTCGGTCATGCGTTCCGCGTACGCGAGTGTGCTGGGGCTGTGGCGCGCGGTGTGCTGGTAGAGGGTGCGGATGCTGACGCCGCGGTGGATCACGGACAGGCCGCGTTCCAGCGACTTGCTGAGACGATGCTCGCTTCGGCCGCCGCCGGGCTGGACGGTGAGCACTTCCGTGCGGCACTCTGCGGTGGCGAGATCGAGGGCCGCGTTGATCCGGTTCACGCCTTCCAGCACGGTGATGGCGTGGGTGCTGGGCGGCCCCAGAGTGCTGATGTCCATGAACGGCTCGAACGACTCCGTCAGTTCGACGGAGTGTCGGCGCCGTTCCAGGATCTCGCGCTCGATGGGATGCAGATGTTGCGCGAGAGCGGTGGACGGCGGAACGGGCCGGAGCCATGCCGGGTCGTCCGGATCGGGATGCAGTAGCGCGAACTCCATCAGGCAGGGCGCCGGTTCCACTTCGGCGCGGGCGATGCGTCCCAGCCGCAAAGCGCTGGCGTAAAGGCGTGCTCCCGCGTCGCACAGTTCGGTGATCCCATGAGAATGTGTCGGCTTTGTGTCGCTTGTGGTCATATCGTCACCCCCCAGGTTCCTGAACATGCAGGAACATGATGCATCTACGCAGTGGTGCTCGCGTGCCCAGGTGAGACATCGTCTTAGGTGCGGGGGAGAAGAATCCACAAGTGAGGACGAAGCCGACTATGTATAAGCGAATGCATCGCTCGGCGCTTGCCGTCTCGTTCGTCGCGGCCCTGGGCATCGGGCTGCTGGGCGGCAGCGACATTGGCTGGAGCGAGGACAGTGTTGCCGGTGGTGACATCGGGTGGGCCGTCCAGGCCTCGGCCGATGGTGACATCGGGTGGCCGGTCGCACCTGCCAAGTCGTCCGACATCGGGTGGGTCGTCCAGGCCTCGGCCGGCAAGTCGTCCGACATCGGCTGGGTCTCGCCCGCCGACATCGGCTGGGTCTCGCCCGCCGGCACCGGCTCCGCCACGGCCCGCACGGGCGCATGACCATCCCGCCGGACGACCGGACCTTCCGGCGAGAGATGGCCACGGCCTACCGATCAGGCTGGCATTTCATCGATCTCGTCACTGCCATCCCCCACTGTGGCGACTCGTTGATGGTCACTCTGTTCGGCGACCCCATCGTTGTCGCACGTGAAGAAGACGACGAAGTACGTGCCTACCGTTGCCTGCGCAAGCCGCGCGGTGCCCCGCAGCCCGTCCGCTGTGCGATTCGGTACGACATGATCTTCGTCAACCTCGACCGGCGGGACCACCAGCTGTTCGAGCCAGAGACCATTTCCGCCACCCCCCGCAGTGCCTGAGCGATCCCCCGTCGTTCCATGTCGCTCAGTCACTCCCCCACACAACGGCGCCATCGTGACCTGAACACGATGGCGCCGTTGTGCATTTCCCTGGCCGCGCCCGCCGCGCCCGCCGCGCCTTCCCCGACCGGCGTGGACCGTGCCCCGCGGGCCGGTCAGGCTCTGCCGAGCGCCCGGTCCACGGCGATCTCGATGACGATCCGGTCCGGGTTGGGCCTCGGCGTGCGCTCGTAACGTTCGGTGTAGCGGCGTACGGCGTCGGCCACCGCCTCGGGATCCGTGCGCACCGTCGCGCACCCCTCCAGTGTCGCCCAGCGGCGCCCGTCGATCTGGCAGACGGCCACCCGTGCGCCGTCCGGGCCCGCGGCCAGGACGTTGGCGGCCTTGCGGGTGTTCTTGCCGGTGATGACCCGTGCCAGCCTCGTCTCGGGGTCGTACGTCACGCCCACCGGCACCACATGCGGTGTGCCGTCGGGGCGGGGCGTGGTCAGGGTGCACACATGGCGCGCGCGCCAGAAGGCGAGGTACTCGGGGCCGGGGTTCGTCACGTCGACTGCCATGGGGACAGCGTAGGCAGCGCGGGCACGGCGCCGGCCCCTCCACGGGCTTCGCCGCGGTGGCGGAGGGCCGGTGCGGCCGGTTCACTCGAATGATCGGGGCAGGGGGTCCCGGCGCGGACAGCTCCCGGCATCAAGTTGAGTGGAGTAGAGTCAACAATGACTTGAGTGGAATAGACTCAACTTTATGCACGTTGACTAAGTCAGTGTTGTGGAGAGAGTCAGTCGCCGCAAGGAGGAGAAAGCGCACGTGGACGCCGAGCTGACCAACAGGAGCCGGGACGCCATCAATGCGGCCACCAGCAGGGCCGTGAAGGACGGGCACCCCGATCTGACCCCCGGGCATCTGCTGCTCGCGCTGCTCGCGGGCGAGGACAACGAGAACATCACCGATCTGCTCGCCGCCGTCGAGGCCGACCAGATCGCCGTACGCGCCGAGACCGAGCGGCTCCTGGGCGCCCAGCCCAGCGTCACCGGATCGACGGTCGCGCCGCCGCAGCCCAACCGCGAACTGCTCGCCGTCATCGCCGATGCCGCGCAGCGCGCCAAGGAGCTCGGCGACGACTACATCTCCACCGAGCACCTGCTGATCGGCATCGCCGCCGAGGGCGGCCGCGCCGGTGAGATCCTCGGTGGGCAGGGGGCCGGCGCGAAGAGGCTGCTGGACGCATTCGAGAAGAGCAGGGGAGGGCGCCGGGTGACCACACCCGACCCGGAGGGGCAGTACAAGGCGCTGGAGAAGTTCGGTACGGACTTCACCGCGGCCGCACGTGAGGGCAAGCTCGACCCGGTCATCGGGCGCGACCAGGAGATCCGCCGCGTCGTCCAGGTCCTGTCCCGCCGCACCAAGAACAACCCGGTGCTCATCGGTGAGCCCGGCGTCGGCAAGACGGCCGTCGTCGAGGGCCTGGCCCAGCGCATCGTCAAGGGCGATGTCCCCGAGTCCCTGAAGAACAAGCGGCTCGTCTCGCTCGACCTCGGCGCGATGGTCGCGGGCGCCAAGTACCGCGGCGAGTTCGAGGAGCGCCTGAAGACCGTCCTCTCCGAGATCAAGGAGAGCGACGGGCAGATCATCACCTTCATCGACGAGCTGCACACCGTCGTCGGCGCGGGCGCCGGCGGCGACTCCGCCATGGACGCCGGCAACATGCTCAAGCCGATGCTGGCCCGCGGCGAGCTCCGGATGGTCGGCGCGACGACGCTCGACGAGTACCGCGAGCGGATCGAGAAGGACCCCGCCCTGGAGCGCCGCTTCCAGCAGGTGCTGGTGGCCGAGCCGAGCGTCGAGGACACCATCGCGATCCTGCGCGGACTCAAGGGCCGCTACGAGGCCCACCACAAGGTCTCCATCGCGGACTCCGCGCTGGTGGCCGCCGCGACCCTGTCCGACCGCTACATCACCTCCCGCTTCCTCCCCGACAAGGCCATCGACCTGGTCGACGAGGCCGCGTCCCGGCTGCGCATGGAGATCGACTCCTCGCCCGTCGAGATCGACGAGCTCCAGCGCGCCGTCGACCGCCTCCACATGGAGGAGCTGGCCCTCAAGAACGAGACCGACCCCGGCTCCCGGCAGCGCCTGGAGAAGCTCCGCCGCGACCTCGCCGACAAGGAGGAGGAGCTGCGTGGCCTCAACGCCCGCTGGGAGAAGGAGAAGCAGGGCCTCAACCGCGTCGGCGAGCTGAAGGAGCGCCTCGACGAACTGCACGGCCAGGCCGAACGCGCCCAGCGCGACGGCGACTTCGACACCGCGTCCAAGCTTCTGTACGGGGAGATCCCGGGCCTGGAGAGGGAGTTGGCGGAGGCGTCCGAGGCCGAGCAGGAGGCCGCGAAGGACACCATGGTCAAGGAGGGGGTCGGCCCGGACGACATCGCCGACGTCGTCGGTTCCTGGACCGGCATCCCCGCCGGCCGTCTGCTGGAGGGCGAGACCCAGAAGCTGCTGCGCATGGAGGACGAGCTCGGCAAGCGCCTCATCGGGCAGAGCGAGGCCGTACGGGCGGTGTCGGACGCGGTACGCCGTACCCGCGCCGGAATCGCCGACCCCGACCGGCCCACCGGTTCGTTCCTCTTCCTCGGTCCGACCGGTGTCGGCAAGACGGAACTGGCGAAGGCCCTCGCCGACTTCCTGTTCGACGACGAGCGGGCCATGGTCCGCATCGACATGAGCGAGTACAGCGAGAAGCACAGCGTGGCGCGGCTCGTCGGCGCCCCGCCCGGATACGTCGGCTACGAGGAGGGCGGCCAGCTCACCGAGGCGGTCCGCCGCCGCCCGTACAGCGTCGTGCTGCTGGACGAGGTCGAGAAGGCCCACCCCGAGGTCTTCGACATCCTGCTCCAGGTCCTCGACGACGGCCGGCTCACCGACGGACAGGGCCGGACGGTGGACTTCCGCAACACCATCCTGATCCTGACCTCCAACCTCGGCAGCCAGTTCCTGGTCGACCCGCTGACCAAGCCCGAGGAGAAGAAGGCGCAGGTCCTGGAGGTCGTGCGGGCCTCGTTCAAGCCGGAGTTCCTCAACCGGCTCGACGACCTGGTGGTCTTCTCCGCGCTCACCGGCGACGAGCTGTCGCACATCGCGCAGCTCCAGATCAACCGGCTCGCCGGCCGCCTGGCCGACCGCCGGCTCACCCTCGACGTCACGCCCGAGGCCCTGGCCTGGCTGGCCGAGGAGGGCAACGACCCGGCCTACGGGGCGCGGCCGTTGCGCCGCCTCATCCAGACGGCGATCGGTGACCGGCTGGCGAAGGAGATCCTCGCGGGCGAGGTCAGGGACGGGGACACCGTCCGCGTGGACCGGGTCGGGGACGAGCTGCTCGTCGGGCCCGCGACCCCGGGCAGCGCCTTGTAGACGGCACACGGCCCGTTCGATGCCGGGTCCCCGGCATCGAACGGGCCGCCGTACGGCAGCCCGTCGCGCGGAAGACTGCCGTACGGAAGACCGTTGTGCAAAAAGCGAGGAATTGCGGTGTTTTCGGGAGAAAGTGAAAACGCCCGTTGTCATCGGTGATCCATTGTTCAACATCGATATTGCGCCAAACGCCTCGCACTGCACCGATAGGTCGCATCCCCCGAACCGGCTTCGCTCCTGGCCGCATCACCCGCCCCTGACAAGGGAAGTCTGCTCGGGTGCGAGCAGTGTCCGCCTGGCGGTGCGCGAATAATCAGGACACCTCGGAGCGTCCGTAGTGGCCTGTGCGCAAGCAGGGTTGGGGGACGAATTCGGCAGTAGGTAGCGTGCCCGCATGAACGAGCAGTTGGGCGATGAGATAAATCCGGGGCCAAAAAAGCCCAGATCTGACAATCTCTTTCACCTTGGCGAATTCCGTACCCTTTGGGCTGCCTATGCTCAGTCGATTCTGGGTGACCAGCTGGCACGCGTGGCCCTGTCGTTGCTCGTGTTCGAACGCACCGACTCGCCAGGGTGGACCGCGGCGACGTACGCGCTGACCACCTTGCCCGCTCTGCTCTCCGGGGTGCTCCTGTCCGGCCTGGCGGACCGCTTCCCCCGGCGTACGGTCATGATCAGCTGCGATCTGGTGCGGATGGTGCTGGTCGGGCTGATGGCCCTGCCCGGAATGCCCTTGCCGCTGCTCGCCGGGCTGCTGGTGCTGGCGCAGCTGGCCGAGGCACCCTTCGGCGCCGCCCAGGGCGCACTGCTGCCCACCGTGCTCGGCGCACAGAGGTACGAACGCGGCCAGCGGGTCATGCAGATCACCCACCAGGTCGGACAGCTGGTCGGCTTCGCCGGTGGAGGCCTGCTGGCCGCGTGGCTGGGCAGCAACCTCTCCCTGGGCGTGAACGCGGCGACCTTCCTTCTCTCGGCGGCCCTGGTCAGGTTCGGTGTGAAGGCCCGTCCCGCGGCCAGTGCCGACGCCCGCAAGACGCGGCTCGGCGCACAGGTCGGGGGTGCGGCCGCGCTGATCTGGTCGGACCGCAGGCTCCGGTCGCTGCTCGCACTGGGGTGGCTCGCGGGGTTCGTCGTCCTGCCGGAGGGGCTGGCCGCCCCGTTCGCGGAGGAGGCCGGCGGCGGAGCCTCCTCGGTGGGACTCCTGCTCGCCTCGCATCCGGCGGGAATGGTGCTGGGAGCGGCCCTGCTGGGGCGGGCCAAGGTCGGCGACGAGTCGCGGCGCCGTCTGCTCGGGCCGTTGGCGATCGGCGCGAATCTGCCGCTGCTCGCCTACTGGCTCGACCCCGGCGTGGGTGTGGCCATGTTCCTGCTGCTGGTGGCCGGGGTGTGCTCCGCCTACCAGATCACCGCCGGGGCCACCTTCGTGCTCCTGACGCCGGTCGACCGGCGTGGCCAGGCGCTGGGGCTCGCCAGGTCGGGGGTGACCGCCATGCAGGGGATCGGTGTCGCCCTGGGGGGTGTCGCGACGGAACTGTCCGGCTCCTCGGCGAACACCATCGGCGCGTCCGGACTGCTCGGGGTGCTGTGCGCGATTCTTGCCGCCGCCGCCTGGACACGGGCGCAGGGAGCCGATGCGCGGATGATTCCCCGGAGGGCGTAGGGCCTGTCCGGCGGATCACGGCTAGGGTCGTCGGCAGGAAACCACGTGCGATCCACAGGAGTACACAACGATGTCTATCGATCCGTCCTCGATTCCGAATTTCGGGGGCCAGCCCGAACCGCAGGCGGCAGGACCCGAGGGCCCCGTTGTCCCTGACCAGGACCTCGTCAAGCAGCTTCTCGACCAGATGGAGCTGAAGTACGTCGTCGACGACGAGGGCGACCTCGCGGCGCCGTGGGAGGACTTCCGCACGTACTTCATGTTCCGGGGCGAGGACGAGCAGCAGGTCTTCTCGGTCCGTACGTTCTACGACCGCCCGCACGCCGCGGACCAGCGTCCGGTCCTCCTCGACGCGATCGACGACTGGAACCGCCGCACCCTGTGGCCCAAGGTCTACACGCACACCCACGAGCCCGAGGAGGGCTCCGAGGACACCGAGATCTCGGTGCGTCTGATCGGTGAGGCGCAGATGCTCATCGGTACGGGCGTCAGCCTGGAGCACTTCGTCTCGTCGACGGTCAGCTGGGTGCGCGCCTCGATCGAGTTCGACAAGTGGCTCCAGGAGCGCCTGGGCCTGGCTCCGGCCGAGGAGAAGGCGGACGGCGCGGAGGGCGGGGACCCGGTCCCGCCGGGCGCCTGAGAGACAGCCTCTGAGCCCTCCCACGGCAGTGACACCCCACCCCGGGGCGGCGGTCCGCCGAAGGGGCGAAGGCGGAGGAGGGCCAAGTGGTCGTGGGCCTCTCCGCGCCGGCGGGCCCGATCGCCGTCTCCGACGCGTACAAGCAGGC